>JAYSDS010000069.1:0-29627 GCA_041914265.1 Roseomonas sp. | reverse complement strand
GGCCGTGTAGCCGGCCGGTCCAGCGCCGATGATCAGGAGGCGGGTGCGATGCGTCATGCCGCGCCCAGCAGCGCGACCGCCTGCCCCTGCACGTTGCGCACATGCGCCGCGAGCTCGGCTTCCGCATCCCGCAACGTGCCGGCGAGCGCGAGGTCGAGGATACGCCGATGCTGCGCGAGCGCGTGGCGCATGCGCGTCGTCTCGGGCGGCAGGCGATGGCGCAGTGCGCGCACCTTGTCCGCGATCGCGCGATAGGCATCGATCAGCAGGGCGTTCTCCGAACAGGCGACCAGCGCCTCGTGGAAGGCGCTGTCCATCGCCTCGGCGCGCGCCGTGTCGCCGGCTTCGAGGGCGAGCGCGCCGCCGGCCAGCGGCGTGGCGAGGGCTGCGGCCAGCCGATCCGGATCGCGCCCCACCGCGAGCCGCAACGCGCCGCATTCGAGGATGGCGCGCATCTCGCACAGCGTGCGCACGGCATCGGCGTCGGGCGACCAGACGACGCTTCCGCTCTTCGGCCGCACCGTAACGAGGCCCGCCTGTTCAAGCCGCGCGATGGCGTCGCGCACGGGCGTGCGGCTGATGCCGAGCGAGGCGGCGAGGGCCCGGTCGGACAGCCGCGCCCCGAAGGCGAGCTCGCCGGTAAGGATGCGCTGCCGGATCGCGGCTTCGGCTTGCAGGCGCAGATCGTCGAGGGGCTGCTTCATGAAACTGGAATACCACGACAGGCATTGACGACGTCAAGACCGATCTGGCATGCCAGATGGCAGGAGAGCCCGCATGCCACTCGACACACCCCAACCCGCCCTGCCGGAGGACGGCCTCATCGTCTTCCTCAAGGCCGAATGCCCGACCTGCCGCCTGGTCGCGCCCCTGCTCGCCGAACTCGGCGCCACGCCGGTGGTTCAGGACGATCCGGCGGCCTTCGACGGCGCCCGGGACGACACCGCCCTGGCCCTGTCCTTCGCCGCCGATATCGAGGTCGTGCCGACCATCATCCGCCGCCGTGCCGGCACGGAAGCCGACCGCAGCCACGGCTGGGACAGGGCCGAATGGCGGCGCCTATCTGGCATGCCAGAACTCGGTGCCGATCTGCCGGCCTTCCGCCCCGGTTGCGGGTCCAGGTCGCGCGAACCCCATGTCCATGAACACCTGGTCGCGCGCTTCGGCGACCCGGGCATCGCCGCGCGCCGCATCGCGATCGGCGACTGGGACGACCCGATCGAGGCCTGCTTCGACCGTGGCTGGACCGATGGCCTGCCGGTCGTCCCGCCCACCGATGCGCGCATCCTGCGCATGCTCCAGGGCACGCGCCGACGGCCGGAGGCGGTGATCGGCCGCGTGCCGCCCGACCTGCTGCCCATCACGGTCGAGAAGGTCGCGATCAACGCGGTGATGGCCGGCTGCCGGCCGGAATACATGCCGGTGCTGCTCGCCGCGCTGGAAGCGGCGCTGGAGCCGATCTTCACCCTGCACGGCATCGTCTGCACCACCTGCTTCTCGGCGCCGATCATCATCGTCAACGGACCGATCGCGAAGCGCATCGGCATGAACAGCGGCATCAACGTGCTGGGGCAGGGCAATCGCGCCAATGCGACGATCGGCCGCGCGCTGAACCTCATCGTGCGCAATGTCGGTGGCGGGCGGCCTGGCGAGCTGGATCGCTCGACCATCGGCGGGCCCGGCAAATACACCTTCTGCTTCGCGGAGAACGAGGACGATCCGCGCTGGCAGGCACTCGCGCAGTCGCGCGGCATCGCGCCGGGCCGATCCGCCGTCACGCTGTTCCAGGGCGACGGCATCCAGGGCTTCGTGGATTGGAAAAGCCGCACGCCGGAGGATCTCTCGAGGAGCCTCGCCATGGCGCTGCTCGCCGTCGGTCATCCGAAGCTCTGCGAATTCTTCAACGCCATCCTGGTGCTGAGCCCCGAGCATCACGCCATCTTCGCCGACGCCGGCTGGGACCGCGCGCGCATCGAGGCCAGCCTGCGCGCGAATCTGCGCCGCCCGGGCGGCGACGTGGTGGTCGGCGCGCAGGGCGTAGCGGAGGGCATGCCCGAGAAGCGGCGCGACGAGATGATCGACAAATTCTGGCCTGACGGCCTGCTGGTCGTGCGGGCGGGCGGTGCCGCGGGCCTCTATTCCGCCATCTGCTGCGGCTGGACAGGCGGCCGCTTCCGCGAGGAGAGCCAGCCGGTGACGAGGGAGATCGTGGAATGAGGACCGATGACAGCCTGCTGCGCGACCCGACCGGCGAAGCGGCGGCGGAACGCCGCGCACCCGTCGCGCCGCCGGCCGATCTGCGCGCCGGCACGCTCGCGCTGCTCGACATCGGCAAGATGCGCGGCGACGAGTTCGTGGATCGCCTCGCCGAATTGCTCGAGGCGCGCGGCTACCGGCTGCGACGCTGGAAGAAGCCCACCAATACGCGCACCGCGCCGTTGCCGATCCTGCAGGAAATCAGCGAGGCGGCCGAAGCGGTCATCATCGCCTTGTCCGATTGCGGTTCCTGCACGTCATGTTCGACGCATGACCTGAACGATCTCGACCATCGCGGCGTGCCGGGCGTGAATGTGCTGACCGAGGAATTCCGCGACGCCTTCGACCGGCAATGCGGCAGCCTGGGCTTCGACGGACGCAGCGTCTTCGTGCCGCATCCGATCCTCAACCGCACCACGGCGGAGATCCACGCCATCGCGGAGGCCTATCTCGACCGCATCCTCGAAGCGCTGGGCGTCGAACCGGTCGCGGCGGCGCGGCAGGCGCTGGCCCCGACGCCGGCCTGACAGTGCGCCGTCAGGTCGTGCGCGACCTGGCGCCGCCGGGTGGCGAGGCGCGCCGTGCGGGGCGCTTAGCCGCCTCGCCGCCGTGCGCGGACGCATTCTCGCGCAGCCAGGCGGCGAGCTGCCGCACGGCCGCCGATGGCTCCTGGTCCGCCCGGACGCACAGGTAGTAGTCCTGCCCATCCGCCACGCCCTGCCCCGATAGCTGCACCAACAGCCCGGCGCGCAATTCCTCCTCGATCAGCACGGGCCGTGTCAGCGCGATGCCGAGCCCGGCCAGCATGGCCGTCCGGGTCAGCAGCCCATCCTCGCAGACGATGCCGCGCAGCGGCGCCGAGGGCGGCGTGCCGGCGCCATCGAGCCAATTCGCCCATTGCTCCGTGCTGCCATCATGGATCAGCGGCGCTTGCCCGATCTCGGCAGCACCGCGGAACGGGCCGTGGCGCGTCACGAAATCCGGGCTCGCGATGGGAAAGGCCTCGCCGGAAAACAGCCTCTCGCTCGCATAGCCGGGCCAATCCCCCCGTCCGAAGCGCAGCGAGAGGTCGGCGGCATCGCTCGAATAGTTGCGATAGCGGGCGTACTGGATCTGGATGTCGATATCGGGATGCAGCGCGATGAAGCGTCCGAGCCGCGGCAGGAGCCAGCCATTGGCGACCAGCGGCAGGGCACTGATCGTGACGCGCTGCGGCAGCCGGTTACCGCGGATCTGCTGCGTCGCCCGCTGGAGCATGATGAAGGCCGGGCTGACGGCCTCGAAGTACCGCCGGCCTTCCTGCGTCAGTGCCAGGCGCCGGCCATGACGCTCCGTCAGGCGCGTGCCGAGCAGTTCCTCCAGCCCGCGCAGTTGGTGGCTGACGGCGGATGGCGTGACGCCCAGCTCGCGGGCCGCCTGCACCATGTCGCCCAGCCGGGCGAAGGCCTCGAAGCAGCGGAGGGCGCCGACCGGAAGCCGGCCCATGGCATGAGCTGAATTCATCAGTTGTTGCATAATTCATTCAAGTGAATGACCGCAATGGGTCACACTTCCTGTCGGATCTCCCAGCCAGATGGACCGGCAGCATGGCGTTGCATTTCGACCCCGCGGAGCTTCGGGCGCGCATCGCGCGCGTCACGGCGAAGCTGCGCGCCGACCGCCTCGACGGGATGCTGCTGTTCCGGCAGGAGAGCATGTTCTGGCTTACCGGCTATGACACCGCCGGCTATTCGCAGTTCCAGTGCCTGTGGCTCGGCGCCGATGGCGGGACGGTGCTGCTGACGCGCTCCTCCGACGTGCGCCAGGCGAAGATCACCTCGATCATCGAGGATGTTCGCCTCTGGGTGGATGCCGCCGGCGCCAACCCCGCCGCGACGCTGCGCGAGACGCTGGGCGAACGCATCCGCCCGGGCGCGCGCATCGGCGTGGAGTTCGCTTCGGTCACGCTGAACGCGCAGCGCGGACGCCTGCTGGAAGCCGCCTTCGCGCCGGAGGTCGAGCTGGTCGACGCCTCGACGCTGATCGCGTCCTTCGCGGTGGTGAAGTCGCCGGCGGAACTCGCCTATGTGCGGGAGGCCGGGCGTATCGCGGATGCGGCCTGGCGCAACGCCTTCGCCGCCTGCCGCCCCGGCAATTCGGAATCCGACATCCTCGCCGAGGTCTATGCGACGGTGATCCGCTCGGGTGGCGACCCGGCCGCGGGCCGCTTCGTCTGCGGCGCGGGCGACAATGCGCTGCTCTGCCGCTACTTCACCGGCAAGGGCGTGATCGGCGCGACCGACCAGGTGAACATCGAATTCGCCGCCGCCTATCGCCACTACCACGTCGCGCTGATGCGCACGGCGCTGACCGGCTCGGCAAGCCCCGCGCAGCGCCGCATGCATGACGCGAATATCGAGGCGCTGGCCGCCTGCCGCGACAGGCTGCGCCCCGGCTACACCTATGGCGACCTGTTCGAGGCGCATGCCTCGGTGCTCGACCGCCACGGCTACAAGCATGCGCGGCTGAATGCCTGCGGCTACAGCCTTGGCGTTTCCTATCCGCCGACCTGGATGGAATGGCCGATGATCTTCGCCGGCAATCCCGTGCTGCTGGAACCGAACATGGTCGTCTTCATGCACATGATCATGCTGGACAGCGAGACCAACCTCGCCATGTGCCTGGGCGAGACCTTCATCGTCACCGAGGGCGCGCCGGAACGGCTTTCCGCCCTCGATCACGAGCTGCCGCTGGTCGTCTGATGGTCGAAGGTGCGGGCCAGTCCGTCGAGATCTCGGCGCTGACCAAGCGCTTCGGCGAGGTGGTCGCGCTCGACCGCGTCTCGCTGACGGTGCGGCCCGGCGAGTTCATGGCGCTGCTCGGCCCCAGCGGATCGGGCAAGACCACCATCCTGATGGCGGTGGCGGGCTTCGAGGCGGCGGATTCCGGCGGCATCCGCATCGGCGGCCGGCCCATCGACCGGCTGCCGCCGCACAAGCGCGACATCGGCGTCGTGTTCCAGCGCTATGCCCTGTTCCCGCATATGAGCGTCGCGGAGAACCTCGCCTATTCGCTGCGCCGCCGCGGCGTGCCGGCGAAGGAGATCACGCAGCGCGTCGAGGAAGCCCTCGCGCTGGTGAAGATGGAGGGTTATGGCGGCCGCGGCGTGGACCAGCTTTCGGGCGGGCAGCAGCAGCGCATCGCGATCGCCCGCGCGCTGATCTTCCGCCCCGCCGTGCTGCTGATGGACGAGCCGATGAGCGCGCTCGACAAGAAGCTGCGCGAGCACATGCAGATGGAACTCCGCCTGCTGCATCGCGAACTCGGCGCCACCATTATCCTGGTCACGCATGACCAGGAGGAAGCGCTGTCCATGGCCGACCGCGTCGCCCTGCTGCATGAAGGCCAGCTGCGCCAGGTCGGCACGCCGGCTGAACTGTACCGCGCGCCCGCCGATGCCTTCGTCGCCGGCTTCATCGGCCGCAACAACTTCCTGCCGCTGGCCGATGGCCGCGTGGCCGGCTTCGCGACCGGCCTGGACGAGGTCCTCGCCGAGGACAGCGCCGCGCCGCAGCCCGGCCATGTGCTCGCGGTCCGGCCGGAACACATCGCGCTCGCCCTCCAGGGCGGCGAGGCCTGCCGCGTCCTCGAAGCCGCCTTCGGCGGCGCGCGCCAGACAGTCCTCGTCGAGGCCGCGGGCCACCGCATCACGGTCGAGGCCGCGACCGACCATCTCTGGCAGCCCGGCGACGCCGCCTGCCTGCGTTTTCACCCCAGGACCGGCCGGATCTTCCCGGCAGCCGGCCCGCTATGACGAAAGGAAGGATGACGATGTCGAATCTTCTCAGCCGCCGGCGCCTCCTCGCCAGCGCCGGCGCGATCGGCGGCACGGGCCTGTTCGCCCGGCCCGGCCTCGCGCAGAACAGCCTGCGCGGCAGCGGCAGCGTGATCGTGCATTTCGGCGGCGGCACCATGGGCGATGCGCAGCGCATCGCCTATTCCGAGCCCTTCGAGCGCGAGACGGGCATCCGCGTCATCCACCAGGCCGGCGTGACGGCCGGCGTGCAGCGCGCCGCGATCCTGGCCGGCGCGCCGAAGCATGACGTCGCCAACATCTCCGGCGGCTCCATGGCCGCCTTCGAGCAGGACGGCCTGCTGCAGCCCATCGACTACGGCTTCTGGAGCGAGCGCGACCGCGCCGCCTTCGATGTCGTGCCGGCGGCCGCGAACTACGTGCCGGCGATGCTCTATTCCATGATCACCGCCTTCGACGCGCAGCGTTACGCCAACCGCGCGCCGCAGAGCTGGGCCGATGTGTGGAACACGCGCGACTTCCCGGGCCGGCGCACGCTCGCCGCCGGCGCCAACGCCGCGGACGGTGCGACCTATGAGATCGCGCTGATGGCCGATGGCGTGAAGCCGGAAGACCTCTACCCCCTCGACTGGGATCGCGCGCTGCGCAGCCTCGACAAGCTGCGCGCCGATGTCACCAAGTGGTGGACCAACGGCGCGGAATCCGTGCAGCTCCAGGTGGACCGCCAGGCCACCATCGGCAGTTCCTGGAACGGGCGCATCGACGGCGCCAACGACCAGGGCGCCCGCATCGGCAAAAGCTGGAACCAGGGCATCCTGCAATGGGCCGGCTGGGCGATTCCGCGCGGCGCGGCGAACAGCGAGAACGCGCAGAAATACATCGCCTTCATGAGCCGCCCGGAACCGCAGGCGCGCTTCTCGGAACTCATCACCTATGGGCCGACGAATTCGCTCGCCTTCAACCACATCCCGGCCGACCGCGCGGCGCTGCTGCCGACCGCGCCGGCGGTGAAGAACCTGCAGATCGTGCAGAACTACACCTTCTGGAACGCGGTGGATTCCACCGGGCAGACCGGGCTCCGCCGCGCCATCGCGGAATGGGAGCGCTGGGTCTCCTCGCGCCGCTGAGACGCGAGGCATGTCGGGCACGACGCGGCAGGGTCATGGACGGGCGGCGATGCTGCTGCCCGTGCTGCTGCTGCTCGCGCTCGGCTATCTCGGGCCGCTCGGCATGGTGGCCTGGACCAGCCTGCGGCGCGCGGGGCAGACGGGCCTCGCCGCCTATGCCGAGATCCTCTCGCAGCCCGTCTTCATCGACATCTTCCTGCGCACCGTCACCACGGCGGCTAGCGTCACGCTGATCTGCGCGGCGGTCGGGTATCCCTTCGCCTATCTCGTCGCAACGCGGGCGCAGCGCTGGGCGGGGCCGATCATGGCGCTGGTCGCGGTGCCCTATCTCACCTCGATCCTGATCCGCTCCTATGCCTGGGTCGCGATCCTGGGCGGCGGGGGCCTGGTCAACCGCACGCTGATGGCGCTGGGGCTGATCGAGGACCCGCTCCGCCTCGTCTTCAACAGCTTCGGCAGCTATGTCGGCATGGTGCAGATCCTGCTGCCGATGATGGTGCTGCCGCTCTATGCCGCGATGCGCCGGATCGACCCGGCGCTGCTGCGCGCGGGGGCGAGCCTCGGCGGCGGGGCGGCCTCGGTCTTCGGGACGGTGTTCCTTCCGCTCTCCCTGCCGGGGCTGGCGGCCGGGTCGGCGCTGGTCTTCCTCTCCGCGCTCGGCTTCTACATCACGCCCGCGCTGCTCGGCGCGCCGGGCGACTACCTGCTCGCCCAGGCGATCGAGGTGCGCGTCACGACGCTCGCGGAATTCGATGTCGCGGCGGCGCTGTCATGGATGCTGCTCGCCATCGTCGCGGTGCTGCTGCTGTTGCTGCGGCACCGCATCGTCCCGCTGGACGAGGCCGAGGGCAGCCGGCGCGCCGCCCTGCCGCGCCTGCCGGCCCTGGCCCCGCTGGCGCGCGGGGCGATGCTGCTGGGCGACCGCCTCGCGCCGCTCGCCGGCCCGCTGCTGCGGCTGCATGGTGCGCTGGTGCTGCTCTTCCTGCTCGCGCCCATGGTCGTGGTGGTGCTGATCGCCTTCAGCAGCGCGCCCTACCTGACCTTTCCGCCGCCGGGCTATTCCTGGCGCTGGTTCAGCGCCTTCTTCCGGGATGCGAACTGGCTCGAAGCCGCCTGGTTCAGCCTCTGGGTCTCCACCGCCGCGGCGGTGACGACGCTCGCGGTCGGCACACCCTTCGCCTTCGCCCTGGCGCGCGGGCGCTTCGCCGGGCGGCGGCTGCTCTGGCTGCTCGCCGTCTCGCCGATGATCCTGCCGCATATCGTCATCGGGCTCGGCCTGTTCTTCACCTTCGTCGCGCTGGGGCTGAACGGGCATCCGGTGAGCTTCTGGATCGCCTATGCCGTCACCGGGCTGCCTTATGTCGTCATCATCCTGGTCTCGGCGCTGGGGCGGTTCGACCGGGACATGGAACGGGCGGCGCAGAGCCTCGGCGCCCCGCCGCTGACCGTCTTCCGGACCGTGACGCTGCCGCTGCTCGCCGCCTCCTTCGCGACGGCCTTCCTCTTCGCCTTCCTCAGCGGATTCGACGACCTGATCATCGGGCTGTTCCTCAGTTCCCCCCGCGGCACGACGCTCGCGATCCGCATGTGGGAGGACATCCGGCTCGAGATCAGCCCCAAGACCGCCGTGGTCGGGGCGTTGCAGCTCGCCGTGCTGCTGTTCGTGCTGGCGGCGCAGGCCCTGGCCCGGCGGATCGCGCGCGGCCGAGGTTGATTGCCGGTCAAATCGGTCTACTGAAGGGGATGTTCCTGGCGCGGGACTTGCGTACCCGTGAGGACGCCGGTTCGACCATCAAGGAGCATTGCGCATTCGCCAGCCCCATTTTCCCGGCGCGGATGGCCTTCGATGACAGCGGACAAGCTCCTGCGGATCGCTCTCGGCATCGCGATCGGCGGCGCCGGTGGCGCGATCTTCGCCGTCCTGCACCTGCCCCTGCCCTGGCTGATCGGCGCGCTGGTCGCGACCGCCGCCGCACGCATCGCCGGCCTGCCGGTCGCGGGGCACGCGAAGATGCGCAACGTCTTCCTCGGCGTGATCGGCATCGCGCTTGGGCTCTATTTTACACCGGCAACCGCCTCCCTGCTCATGGCGAAGGCACCGGTGCTGCTGCTCGCGGCGCTGATCACCCTGGCGATCGGCGGGGCGTTGGCCCCGGTCCTCGCCCGCCGGGGCAAGGTGGACATGGCGACGGCCTGGTTCTCCTCCCTGCCCGGCGGCGCGGCCGACATGGCGATGCTGGCGGAAGCCTATGGCGGGCGGCCATCGCATGTGGCGCTGGCGCAATCCATCCGCGTCTGCGCGGTGGTCGTGCTGACGCCGAACCTCTTCGCCCTGGCCGGGCTGAAGGGCAATGTGCCGCAGATCGCGACGATCCTGCCCTTCCTGCCCGGCATCCTGCTGCTGCAATTCCTGGGTGGGCTTGCCGCGGCACTCCTGCTCGTGCGGCTCGGCGTGCGCGCCGGCTGGGTGCTCGGGCCGCTCACGGTGACGGCGGTGCTGACGGCCTCCGGGGTGACGCTCTCGGGCGTGCCCTCCTGGCTCACCGCCTTCTCGCAGGTCGTGCTCGGCAGCAGCCTCGGCGCGGTGTTCGGGCGGGAGAGCATCCGCCCGCTGCGGCTGTTCCTGCCGCATGCGATCAGCCAGGTGCTGCTGCTGATGGGAAGCTGTGCGGGTGCCGCCGTCCTGCTGGGCTGGCTGTTCCATGAACCGATCGGCGCGATGATCCTCGGCACCTCCCCCGGCGGCGTCGCGGAGATGAGCCTGACCGGCAAGGTGCTCGGCCTCGATGTCGCGCTGATCGTGACGCTGCAGGTCACCCGCATCTTCCTGATCACGATGCTGACGCCGCCCGCCTTTCGCCTGCTGCACCACCGGAAGCCCAAGACATGACCGACGAGATCTGTTTCCTGTCCGCCGCCGAGCTGGGGCGGCGCTTCGCCACGCGCCGGCTGTCCCCGGTCGAGCATGTGCAGGCAATCTTCGACCGCATCTCGGCGATCGACGGGCGCGTGCGCGCCTACATCACGCCGCTGCCGGAACGCGCCCTGGCGGCGGCGCGCAAGGCGGAAGCCGAGATCGCCGCCGGGCTGTGGCGCGGGCCGCTGCATGGCGTCGGCTTCGCGGTGAAGGACAACTATTTCTCCGCGGGCGTGCGAACCACGGCCGGGTCGCGGCTGATGCTGGACTTCGTGCCGGACACGACCGCGCATCTCATCGCGCGGCTGGAGGCGGCGGGGGCGATCCTGCTCGGCAAGCTGAACACCTGGGAATACGGCACGGGGACCGGCGCGGTGCATCACGACCTGCCTTTTCCGGTCGCGCGCAACCCGTGGGATCTCGATCGCTTCACCGGTGGATCGTCGACCGGATCGGGCGCGGCGGTGGCGGCCGGGATCGCACCCTTCGCGCTCGGGTCGGATACCGGCGGGTCGATCCGCCTGCCCGCGGCGGCGAACGGGTTGCAGGGGCTGAAGCCGAGCTATGGCCGCACCAGCCGCGCCGGCGTGCTGCCGAATTGCTGGTCGCTCGACGTCACGGGCGCGCTGTGCTGGACGGCGGAGGACAGCGCGACCGTGCTGAACGTCATCGCGGGCCATGATCCGGAGGATCCGGGCAGCGCCGATCGCCCCGTGCCCGACCATCGCGCCGGGTTGCGGGATGGCGTGGCAGGCATGGTCGTGGGCCTCGTCACGGGCTTGCCGGAGGATGAGATTACGCCCGCCATCGCCGCCGGCGTGGAAGCCGCGGCGAAGGCGCTGGAAGCGCGCGGCGCACGGTTGATGGAGATCCCGCTGCCGGCGCCGCTCAGCCACTACCGGCGCGCGGCGGGTCTCATCAACCCGGCGGATTCCTACTCGATCCATGAGGCGGATTTCCTCGGCCGCGCCGGACTGATGGGCCAGGCGCTTCGCGACAAGCTGACCACGGGATCGATGATCCGGGCGGGCGACGTGATCGCCGCGCATCGGATGCGCCGGCACCTGGCGCGCGCCACGGATGCGCTGTTCGGCCTGTGCGACCTGCTGCTGCTGCCGGGCGCCTACCGCGTCGCGCCATCCTATGCCGACCCCGCCGCCGTCATCGCCTTCACGCGGGAAGGCGCGATGAACATCGCGAGCCTGTCCGGCCACCCCGCGATGACCACGCCCTGCGGCTTCGACGGCGAAGGCATGCCACTCAACGTGCAGATCATCGGCCCGTATTTCGCGGAGGCGCGCGTGCTGCGCGCGGCGCAGGTCATCGAGGATGCGCTGGCGGAGCGCACCCGCCGCCCGACGCTGCGCGATGGCGACCTGCCGCTGGAGCCCTCACCGCCCGTGGATCGCGCCATCCGCGACGATGAGCTGGCGCGCAACCTCGCCGCCATGGCGGCCGAGCTGCCGCGCCTGCCCGATAAATTCGCCGAACCCGCCGGCGTGTTCCGGCCCTGACGAGGACGATCATGAAGGAACCCTGGCAACTCACCGCCGCCGAGGCCGCCGCCAAGATCCAGGACGGATCGCTGACGGCGGAGGCGCTGACGCGCTCCTGCCTCGACCGCTGCGCGGAACGCGAGGCGGTGGTGAAGGCCTTCGTCTTCCTCGATGCGGAACTGGCCATCCGCAACGCCCGCCGCGTGGACAAGAGCTATGCGAAGGGCGTGCTGCACGGGCTGCCGCTCGGCGTGAAGGACATGATCGACACTGCCGACATGCCGACCACGCACAATTCGCCCCTGTATGAGGGCCTGTCCCAGGGGCGGGACGCGGCCTGCGTCGGCGTCGCGCGCGGGGAAGGCGCGGTGGTCTTCGGCAAGACGGACACGGTGGAGTTCGCCGCCGCCGGGCGGCGCGCGCTGACGCGCAACCCGCATGATCCGACGCGCACGCCGGGCGGGTCCTCCTCCGGCTCGGCGGCGGCCGTCGCGGATGGCATGGTGCCGATCGCCTTCGGCACGCAGACCGGCGGCAGCACCATCCGCCCGGCCTCCTTCTGCGGCGTCTACGCGATGAAGCCGACCCATGGCGTGGTGAACACCGAAGGGGCGAAGCGGTATTCGCACACGCTCGACACGATCGGCTGGTATGGGCGCTCGCCCGCCGACCTGCATCTCGTCGCGCGCGCCTTCCGGCTGTTCGGGACCGAGGCACCGGTTGCGAAGGCCGTCGCCGGCCTGCGCATCGGCCTGTGCCGCGGGCCGCATTGGGGCGTCGCCGCGCCGGAGTCGCAGGAAGCCCTGCTGACGGCGGCGAAGCGCCTTGAGGAAGCCGGCGCCGTGGTCGAGGAATTGACCCTGCCGGCGCCCTTCGATTCCATTTCCCGCGCGCATCACATCGTGCTGCATGGCGAAGGGCGCGGTGCCTTCCTGCAGGAGTATCTGGCCGCGCCGGGCGTCCTGCATCAGGACTTCCACGATCGCGTGCTGAACAAGGAAGGCATCACGCCGGCCGACATGGTCTGGGCCTATGACCATGCGGCGTCGTGCCGGCGCCTCTTCGATGCGGTGTTCCCGGGATACGACGCCGTGCTGACGCCGTCGGCCGCCGGCGAGGCGCCCGTGGGCCGCCAGGACACTGGCAACCCGGTCTTCAACAGCATGTGGACGCTGCTGCACGTGCCCTGCATCGCCATCCCCTGTATCAAGGGGCCGAACGGCCTGCCGGTGGGCGTGCAGATCGTGGGGCCGCGCATGGGCGATGCCGCCCTGCTGGACGTGGCAGCGGCCGTGGCACGGGTGGTGGACAGTCAATGAGCAATCTTCGTATCACAGGGGCCGAGGTCTTCGTCGTCCCCGCCGGCGCACAGCGACAGCCGGTGCTGCGCCTGCATACGGATGCCGGTGTCACCGGCCTCGGTGAGGCCGCGGTCGGCTTCGCCATCGGCGCGCTGGGCGCCGCCGGCATGATCGAGGATCTGGTGAACCACCTGATCCTCGGCCAAGACCCCTTCGCAGTCGAGCATCTCTGGCAGGAGATGTACGACCACTCCTTCTGGGCCAAGGGCGGCGGGTCGGTGACCTTTGCGGCGATCTCGGCCATCGAGACGGCGCTGCTCGACATCAAGGGCAAGGCGCTCGGCCTTCCGGTGTATGAGCTGATCGGCGGCAAGTGCCGCGACACGCTGCGCACCTACTGCAATGGCTGGTCCTTCACGGCGCGCAGCCCGGAGGAATTCGCCGACGCTGCGCGGCGCGTGATCGACCAGGGCTGGACGGCGCTGAAGATGTATCCGCTGGCCAATCCCAAGACGGCGAATGACAGCTTCACCACGGTGCGCCACGTCTCCGGCCGGCATCTGGAACGGGCGGAAGCGGCGCTCGCCGTTGCGCGCGTCGCCGCGGTGCGCCGGGCGATCGGCCCGGATGTGGAGCTGATGCTGGACGTCAGCGGCGAGGTGACGCCGGGCGACATGATCCGCCTGGCGCATCGCTTCGCGGAACACGACATCCTGTTCCTCGAAGAACCGTCGGATGCGATGGACCCGGCGGGCATCCGCCGCGTGCGCGACAACGTGCCCATGCCCATCGCGGCGGGCGAGCGCGCCACCAGCCGATACGGCTTCCGCCAGTTGTTCGAGCATGAGGCGATCGACATCGCCCAGCCCGATCCGGGCAATACAGGCGGCATCCTGGAATCGAAGCGCATCGCCGCGATGGCCGAGGCCTTCAACGTGCGCGTCGCGCCGCATGTCTGCGGCGGGCCGGTGCTGAATGCGGCGGGGGCGCAGCTCAGCGCCTCGCTGCCGAGCCTGGTGATGCAGGAGCTGTATCCCTTCCGGCATCCGGACCACTTCGCCTATGTGGACCGCGCGCCGGAACAGGATGTGAAGGACGGGATGCTGCCCGTGCGCGATGAGCCGGGGCTCGGCATCGCATTGCGTGACGAGGTGGTGGCACCGCATCGGCGGGCGGTGTGCGGGGTGGTGAAGTAGCGGCGACAGGAACCCATCGGTCGAAGGGCCTTGCTGACTGCCGTGACGCTTCCACTGTGGACGCGAGAGGGGCTTTGCCCCTCTCGCACTCTCCCCAGCAAAGGCCGAAGGGCCTTTGCAAACCTCCTTCTGGCACCGCGCGCGCCTGTCGGCATGATGCCGGGAGCCGCACTCGCGCACGACAGGCGCTTGGAGAAAACAGCCCTATTGCCGCGCCCAGTGCCAAGTGCCGGCGGTCCAGGTATGGCCTGGCGGACGTAGGGGCGGCGCCCCTCCGGTCCCTGACAGCGCAACCATCGGGATCATCAGGAAGGCCGTCAGCAGGATCGGCTCTCAGATCCCGGACAAATGACGCCGGGCGAGAGCAGGCCCATCATCCGGCCCGCCTATTCCACCTGTTCCTTCCACGCCGCCGCGATATCGGCCCCTGTCGCATTCCAAACGCTGCCGCGGGCGAGGATCGCGTCGAGCATCTCCCCGAACGCCTTCGCCCGATGCGGCTGGCCCATCAGCCAGGGCGTCACCGACAGGGTCAGGATACGGCCGCCGCCAGTCGCCGCGGCTTCCGCATCCAGCGTCGCATGGGCGGCGAGCACGGCCGCCGTGAAGTCCTCGGTCGCCATGTTCTGCTGGAACAGCATGCGCTGATCCGAAAGATCCTGCGGCAGGGGCATCGCGGTCAGCGTGCCGGCCTTGGTCTCGACGGCATAGGGCATGTCGTCATTCACCCAGCCGCTGGTCCAGGCGAAGCCTTCGCCCGCCACGAGGTCCGGGGTCTGCGCCGATTCCGACCAGGCCGGCGAATGCCAACCGGTGATGGCCTCCCCGAAACGGCCACGCATCAGGCCCGCGGCTTCGGCGATCCAGCTACGTTCGGTGGCTTCCGCGACCCCCGAGTGATGCAGATGCGCCATGTCGAGGCCGGCGCAGGCGGGCTCCCAGCCGGCGCGTGCGATCTCCTCCATCAGCACGGGATATTCGCGCACGAGCTGCGCGCTGATCAGCGCCGTGCCGGTGAGCCGGCGCGCCGTCATCGCGGCCATCATGCGGAAGATGCCGATGCGGTTGCCGTAGTCGCGCTGGGTGAAATCCCAATAGGACGGATAGGGGCGTTCCATCCCACCTGGTGCGATGAAGGGCTTGAGCGGCATGTCCATCGGGAAATGCCCGACATGCACCGCGATCCACAGCGCGACGCGCGCCCCGCCCGGCCAGATGATGGGCTTGGTCCGCGGCAGGATGCGATAGGGGTAGCGGTCGTGATCCATCGCCCGCTTGCGGATCGGGTAGCCGACATAGGATGGCGGCAGCGTCATGGCGTGCCCTCCGCGATCCAGGCTTTGTGCGCCGCGAGGTGGTGGTCGATGTAGTGCTGCGCGATCTCGCGCCCCGTCGCGAGCCAGACCTTGTCGTGCGACGTGATGTGCGCGAGCACGGCATCGAGCGCGGCGACGCGATGCGGCTGACCGATGAGATAAGGGTGCAGTGGCATGCACATCACCGTGCCGGAATCCGCGCCCTCCGCGTAGAGCTGGTCGAACTGCGCCTTGCAGATGGCGACGTAGCGTTCGGCCGGCGTGTTGCGGCTGACGAAGAGCGGGACGTCGTTGACCTCGAGCGAATAGGGAATGGAGACGAGCCGGCCTGCCCGCGTGTTCACCGGCGTCGGCTGGTCGTCATGCGTCATGTCGAGGGTGTAGAGGATGCCTTCCTCGGCGAGGACGTGCTGCGTCGTCTCGTCGTTGGAAATCGCGGGCGTCAGCCATCCGTCGAGACGCTGGCCCGACACGCGCAGGATGGTCTCGCGGCTGTCGCGGATGACCTCGCGCTGCATCGCCTCGTCCATGTCGTAGAAGTAGCGCGTGTTGTAGGTGCCGTGGCTGAACAATTCCCAGCCGAGCGCGCAGCAGCGCTCGATGATCTCCGGATAGTGGTCGCAGACCGCGACGTTGAGCGAGACGGAGCCGCGCACGCCATACTTCGCCATGGTATCGGCCATGCGCCAGAAGCCAGCCCGGTTGCCGTAATCGCGCCAGGAATAGTTCAGCACGTCGGGCTGCGGGCGCGGCCAGGGGTTGCGGCGCGGATTGGGCGGCGGGTTCAGCTCGTAGTGTTCGATATTGGGCGCCAGCCAGACGGCGATCTGCGCACCGTTCGGCCAGGTGATCTTCGGCCGTCGCCGCCAGGGCATGTAATCGTAATGGCCTGGCGTCTTCAGCATGGATGTCAGCCCTGCAATTGGGGGATTGCGTCGAGGACCTCGGCCACCGGCAGCACGTCCGCGTATTTCACCGCCATGTCGTACAGATTGGCGAAGTGCGGCGATTCATGCCGGTCGGCGGTGCATTCCTCCGGCACGATCATCCGGTAGCCGCAGGACAGGCCATCCACCACAGTCGCGCGCACGCAACCCGAGGTGGAACCGCCCGTCACGATCACCGTGTCGATGCCGTGGAAGGTCAGCAGGGAGCGCAGATTCGTCTCGAAGAAGGCGGACGCCATGCGCTTGTTGATGATGATGTCGGTCGCCGCGCGTTCGGTGCGCGGGTCCAGCATCGCGCGCGGCGAGCCTTCCTTGATGTTCTGCAGGCTGTCGGGCGTGTCGGATCGCGTGCCCCAGACGCCGCAATCCTCGCCCGAGGGCAGGTAGGCGACATAGGTCCAGACCACCGGCCAGTCGCGGCTGCGCACCGCCTTGGCCAGCGCGTTCATGTGGGCGATCTGGTCCGGGTCGGTTTCATAGGCCGTGACGTAGGTCTGCGGCTCGGTATAGGCGCATTGCACGTCGATGTTCACGAGCGCGGCGCGCCGGCCGAAGCCGAAGCGCCGGCGCGTCGGCGCGGCCTTGAGTTCCGCGAAAAGCTGCCGTGCCGTCTTGGCTTCCTCGATCATGCCGCCAGGAACTCGTTCCATTTCTCGGTGACATAGGGAAGGTTACGCGGACGCGTGTTCCAGACATAGATGCGCGCCGCGCGATCGGCCAGCGTGCCGCCGTCGCGACCGACACCGCCATACAGGCTGTCCTGCAGATCCTGCGCCATGTACTGCTTATAGAGGTCGGAGGAGGCATAGTAGCCGATCTTGCCCTGCTCCGCGCCCGGATATCCGTCGAGCCAGTAGTTCAGGTAGTCATAGGCGAGATCGACGTTCCTGCAGTTCGTGGAAATCGCATAGCCGTTGCACCAGGCGCGATAGCCCTCCTTCGCGACGGCGTAGCGCATCGGGATGCCCTTCGACGCCACCTCGATCACCACGGGCCACCAGGCATCGGCGATCCAGACTTCCTCGGAGGCCATGAGGTTCACGAGCTCGCCATAGGAACGCCAGAAGGCGCGGAAATGGCCTTCCTTCTTCTTCTCCTTGAGGTAGGCGATGACGGTATCGACCTCGGCATCGGTCAGGTTGGTCGGATCGGCGGGGTTGATCAGGCCGTTCGCCTTCATCGCCAGCGTCGCATCCAGCATGCCGAGCCAGTCGATGGCATAGAGCGCGACCTTGCCCTTCCAGCGCGGGTTCAGCAGCTCGCCCCAGGAAAGCTCATTGTTCTCCGCCTGGATGTGGCGGGCATTGTAGCCGATCGAATCCATCTGGAAGAACGCGGGCATGAAGGAGATCTTCGTCTTCGCGTCATCCGTGTACATCGTCGTGCCCGGATTGGCGCCGAGGCCGATCGGCGCGGTCGGCGTCGCACGGCCGTCGCGGAACAGCATGTGCTGGTGCGACCAGTTCTTCAGGCGGCTGACGTCGATCGCCTGGGTGAGTTGCTCGCCATAGCCATACTGGGAGAAGGGCGCATCGGTGGTGATCACATCGACCTGCGCGGCGCGCACACGGTCCATGCGGGCCTGGGTGGACGGGTTGGTCCAGGGCCGCACCCGCGCGCTGCTGATGCGCATGAATTCGCGCAGGATCGGCTCGCGCAGATCATAGGTCGCGCCGGCAAGCTGCAATTCCCGCGCCTGGGCCGAGGCGGGACGGATCAGCGGCGTGGCGAGGCCGGCGGCGGCGCCGACAAGAAGGCCGCGTCGGGGAAGGGTCATGTCCTGTCTCCTGTCGTCGGGGTTGCAGTCACGAAGGGCGGCCGCGCAGCGCGCGCGCCCGCAGCGAGAAGCCAATGACGCAGAGCGCGATCGCGATCAGCGACATCACGGTCGTGACGGTCCCGATGGCGTAGAGCTCGGGCGTCAACTGGCGGTCGAGCTGCGCCATGACCGCGAGGGGCAGCGTGCCGTCCGACCCGGCGGTGAACAGCGTGCGGGCATATTCGTCGTAGGAGAGCGAGAAGCCGAACAGCGCCGTGCCGATCACGCCGGGCAGGATGATGGGGAAGGTGATGCGGCGGAACGCCGTCAGCCGGTTCGCCCCCAGCGTCAGCGCCGCTTCCTCGAGCCTCGGGTCGAAGCGGTTGAAAATGGCGAGCATGGTGAGGAAGCCGAAGGGCAGCGCCCAGGACACGTGCACGACATAGGCGGTGGTGTTCCACGCCCCGTCGATGCCGAGCAGCCGCGTCAGGATGGCGAAGCCGAAGCCGACCAGGATGCCGGGCGCCATCAGCCCCAGCAGCAGCAGGTAGAAATACAGCCCATTGCCGCGGAAGCGCCCGCGCATCGCCTGCGCCGCGGCCACCGACAGCACCACCGTCGTCGCCGAGCAGGCGAGCGCGAGCAGGAAGGAGCGCAGCATCGGCGGCTTGAAGTCGTCGAACAGGTCCGCTTCCCACAGCTTCTGGTACCAGTGCAGGGAAACGCCGTTCATCGGGAAGGTCGTCCCGCCATTCTCCCCGGCGAAGGACAGGGTGAACATGGTGAACATCGGCGCCCACTGGAACAGCAGGAAGCCGATGGTCACGGTGCCCAGCAGCCAGGTGGTGATGCGCGAGCGTGTCTTCCAATGCATGGGTCAGTTCCCCATGCGCCGGATGTCGACGATGCGCAGCGCCGCCGCCACGCCCGCCAGCATCAGGATCATCAGCAGCACCGAGACCACCGCGGTCATGCGGATCTGCGAGCCTTCGTAGAACAGCAGGATCAGGTTGCCGAGGAAAGCGAGCTTGTTGCCGCCCACCGTGGTGACGGTGATGAAATCCGCCAGCACGTTGAGGAAGACCAGCACCTGGCCGATGACGATGCCCGGCAGTGTCAGCGGCAGGATGATGCGCCAGAAGACGATGATGGGCGGCGCCTTCAGCGTCATCGCGGCTTCCCGCAACGCCGGCGGGATGGAACCGAGCATGTAGACCACCGGCCCGCTCGCGAGCAGCGTGTAGAGCGAGACCTGCGCCATGGAGATGCCGAGGCGCGAATAGAGGAAGGCCTGGATCGGCTGCTCGATGAGCCCGATCGCCATCAGCGCCTGGTTCAACAACCCGTTCACGCCGAGGAAGGGCACGAAGGCGATGGCGCGGATCAGCGTGCTGGTCCAGAACGGAATCACGAAGGCCAGGAACAGCGCCACGCGCCAGGCGGGGCTGGTGACCTTCACCGTCAGGAAGTAGGCGATGCAGTATCCCATGACGCCGGTGATCGCCATGATCATCGCGGTCTGCAGCAGCGTGTCGCCGATCAGCCGGATGTAGTTCTCATTGGCGAGGAAGCGGCGGTAATTCTCGACGGTGATCGGGTTGTTCGGCGAGACGCTCGTGCCGCCCCACAACGACACCCAGATGATCAACAGCACCGGCAGCACCACCGCGAGCAGCATCCACAGCCCCGCCGGCAGGGCGAGCCAGAAGGCGGCGGGCGAGCGTTCGCGGATCGTGCTCATCGATGCAGGACGCCGCTGTCCAGCGCCCAGCCGAGCGTGACCTCCTCGCCTTCCCGGATAGAGGGCGGCAGGGCACCGAACTGGTCGTACTTCACGACGATGCCGCCCGCGCCTTCCAGCACATGGCGGCGAAAAGCGCCGAAATATTCGACGGTGACGCAGCGCAGCGCGATGCGGTTCGGCACGCTGGCGTCCGGGCCCTCGATCAGCCGTTCCGCGCGCACCGAGAAGGACAGCGCCGCCCCCGACGCAGGTGCCGGGATGTCCAGCAGCGGCACCCGGAAAGTGCCGGCCGCCGTATCCACCGTCAGCACGCCGTCGGTCACGGCGCCGGCGGTGCCCTCGAACACGTTGTTGCCCTGGATGAAGCCGGCGACGAAGGCGGTGCGCGGGCGGGACAGCACCTCGTCCGGCGGGCCCATCTGCTCGATCTTCGCGTGGTTCATCACCACCACCAGGTCGCCCAGCGAGAAGGCCTCGTTCTGGTCGTGCGTGACCCAGATGAAGGAGATGCCGGTGCGCTTCTGCAGCGCCTTGAGCTCCAGCATCACCGTCTCGCGCAGCGAGTAGTCGAGCGCGCCGATCGGTTCGTCCAGCAACAGGATGCGCGGTTCGGTGATCATCGCGCGGGCCAGCGCGACGCGCTGCTTCTGCCCGCCCGATAGCTGGGACGGGCGGCGTTCGGCCAGATGCGCGATCTCGAAGGCCTTGAGCACCTCCGCGACGCGCTTCGCGATCTCGGCCTTGGGCCGCTTCAGCATCTCGAGCCCGAAGCCAATCTGCTTCGCGACCGTCATATGCGGGAACAGCGCGAAATCCTGGAACATCATCGCGATGTCGCGCTTCCAGGGCGGCTCGCCGGTGACTTCCCGGCCGCCGATCAGGATGTCGCCGGCATCGGGCTCCTCCAGGCCGGCGACGCAGCGCAGCGTCGTCGTCTTGCCGCAACCCGACGGCCCCAGCAGGCAGACGAACTGCCCCTTGGCGACCTGCAGCGAGACGTCGTTGACCGCGACGAAGTCGCCGTAGCGCTTGCGGATGTGGCGCAGTTCGAGATCGAGCTGCGCGATCGCCACCCCCTCCGGCAAGGTCAGGCCGCCTGGGGCAGGTTCAGGCGGGACTTCATCAGCGGCATGATGCGCGTGCCGAACTGCTCCATGCCGATCAGGAAGTCGTCGAAGGTCAGCATCACGCCGGACAGGCCCGGCACGGCCGCGAGCTCATCCATGTGCTTCGCGACCGTCTCGTAGGACCCGACCAGGCGCAGCATGGTGGTGGGCTCGCGGTCGGACCGCACCATGCGCCCGACGGTGGAATGCGCCTCGGCCTTCACATCGGCGCCCGCCTGGGCGTCGCGCCAGGCCAGCGCCTCGAGATCCGTGCCGGCCACGTAGTGCTTCCACTTGGCCTGCGCAGCTTCATCCGTCTCGTCGGCGATGACCATCATCAGCAGCATGGCCTCGCTGGACTTGCCGGCTTCCTTGTTCGCCGCCATCAGCCGCGCGGTGTGCGGCGCGACCTGGGACACGTCGTTGATGCCGCCGGCGGAGATGAAGTTGTAGTCGGTGTATTCGGCGGCGAACTTCATGCCGCGGTTCGACTGCCCGGCCGAGATCAGGTCGATCTTGCCCGCCGGCATCGGCTCCATCCGGCAGTCCTCCATCTGGAAGAAGCGGCCCTTGTGGTTGGAGACGCCGGTGGTCCAGAGGTCCTTCAGGACCGTGACGTACTCCTCCGCGTATTCGTAGCGGCGGGCGAAATGCTCCTCGCCGGGCCAGATGCCCATCTGCTCGTACTCGGCCTTCTGCCAGCCGGTGACGATGTTCACGCCGATGCGGCCCGGCGCGATGGAATCGATCGTCGTCGCCATGCGCGCGATGATCGCCGGCGGGATCGACAGCACCGCCACCGAGGCGAAGAGCTTGATGCGCGACGTCACGGCGGCGATGCCGGACATCATGGTGAAGCTTTCGAGGTTGAAGTCCCAGTAGCGGGACGGGCCGCCGAAGCCGCGCAGCTTGATCATCGACAGGGCGAAATCGAAGCCGAACTTTTCCGCCTTCAGCGTCACCTCGCGGTTGAGCTCGAAGCTCGGCTTGTACTGGGGCGAGGTGGTGGAGATCAGCCAGCCATTGTTGCCGATCGGAAGGAAGACACCGAGCTTCATCGCACACCCCGATTTCGCAGATGCAAAAGGTTAGGGCGCCGACAAAGGTCGGTCCATGGCTCGCTGCTTCGATTTCACGCAATTGATGGCAATCACGAAGCAGGAATGCGAATCGTGCAGGCAGAAAGCCGGTAAGTGATCAGCGAATCGGCATTTCCATCATCCTCGAGTCCAGTTCGATCGGACTGTCACGCCGGACTCGCGGCGATGCTCCCTCGCATGGCCCAACGGCGGGCCCTCGTCAGCAGCCACAGCGCGATGGCGAGGTTCAGCAGGTTCCACGCGATGCCGTTCCACATCGCGGCCTGGTACGATCCCGTCGCATCGAAGATCGCGCCGGCCATCCAGCCCCCGAGCGCCATGCCCACCAAGGTCGAGGACAAGGTGATGCCGACGCGCGTGCCGGCCTGCTCGGGCGGAAAGTTCTCCCGCACGATCATGGCGTAGGACGGCACGATGCCGCCCTGGAACAAGCCGAAGACGGCACTGACGACATAGAGCGCGACCATCCCATCGGCCGGCAGGAAGAGAAACAGCGCGACGCCCTGGAGCGCCGACCCCAAAGCGAGGGTCCGCAACCCTCCGATCCGGTCCATCACCGCGCCGAAGGCGAGGCGCGAGACGATGCCGGCGGCGAGCATGACCGACAGCATCTCCGCCCCGCGCTGCGCCCCGAAGCCGAGATCGACGCAGTAGGCGACGATATGGACCTGGGGCATGGCCATCGCCACGCAGCAGGCGACGCCGGCCACGCCCAGTATGGCCTGCAGCGCATTCGGGGACAGGCCCAGCGGCCGCGCCGTCGGCAAGGCGCCGCTTATCGACGGGCGTGATGGCGGCAGCGGAGGCCGTCGCCGCAGCGTCAGCGCGAGCGGCAGCATGGTTGACACGCAGAAGATGCCCATGGCGAGGTGCGTGTAGCGCCAGCCGATCGCCTCGACCCCCCATTGCAGGACCGGCGGCCAGACCGTGCCCGCCAGGTAGTTGCCCGACGCCGCGAGCGCCACCGCGATGCCGCGCCGTCGTGCAAACCACAGCGAGGCATCGGCGATGAGCGGCCCGAACACCGCCGCCGCGCCGAAGCAGCCGAGCAGCACGCCATAGGCAAGGCCGAAGAGCGGCAGGTTCGGCGTCATCGCCGCCGCCGCGCCGCCGAGGCCGATCGACACCGCCCCGATCAGCACGGGCACCATCACGCCGAAGCGGTCGGCCAGGCGCCCCATCAGCACCCCGCCCAGCACGAAGCCCACCATGGTCATCGTGTAGGGCAGCGACGCATCGGCGCGCGCCGTGCCGAATTCCGCCTGCACGGCCGGCACGATGACGACGACCGACCACATCGGCACGCTGCCGATGGCGCAGATCAGGATGATGGCAACGAGGCGCAGCCAGGCGCTGCGCGAATCGAGCACGGCGTCAGCCATTGCGGCGGCCGGTATGGAACATGGCGGTCTCTCTCCCGGCCTTCAGCATGGCAGGGCAGACGCGGCACCGCCACCGCGCCAGGCGTCGGGCCGGCATGCGGCCCGGACGCATCGCGGCGGAGGGGCGGGTGCCCCTCCGCCAGGTTCGCGATCAGGCGAAGGTCAGCACGCCCGTCGGGATGGTCTGGATGTCGAGCAGCGTGATCATCCCGCCATCGCTCAGCGTCAGCACCAGGTCCTGCGCCGCCTCACCGCCGATATCCATCAGCGCCTGGCCGGCGATGGTCAGCCCATCCTCGATCAGGATCGTGTCGAAGCGGTTGAGATCCGTGATGATGTCCGAGCCCGTATTGGCGCCGAAGATGAAGAGGTCCGCGCCGCCGCCGCCGGTCAGCACGTCGCTCCCTTCGCCGCCGATCAGCGTGTCGGCCTGCTGGCCGCCATCGAGCGTGTCGTTGCCGGCCCCGCCCAGCAGCAGGTCCCGGTTCTGGCCGCCGGAGAGGACGTCGTTGCCCTCGCCGCCGATCAGCGTGTCATGGCCGGTCCCGCCATCCAGGGTGTCGTTGCCGCCGCCGCCGACCAGGCTGTCATGGCCGCCAGCGCCGATCAGCAGGTCGTCATCCACCCCGCCATCCAGCGTGTCGTTGTCGATGCCGCCATCCAGCGTGTCGTTGCCGGCATCGCCGAAGAGCAGGTCGCGGCCGTGCCCGCCGAACAGCGAGTCATGCCCGGCCTCGCCGCGCAGCACGTCATTGGCTTCGCCGCCATCCAGCGTGTCGTCGCCCTCGCCACCCAGCAGGCTGTCCATGAGCTGCCCGCCGCGCAGGATGTCGTCGCCGGCGCCGCCGAGCAGCGTGTCGTTGCCGTTGCCGCCATCGAGGCTGTCATTGTCCGCCCCGCCATCGAGCCAGTCATAGCCATTGCCGCCGAGCAGCGTGTCATGGCCCGCCCCGCCGAGCACCGTGTCGTTGCCGCCATCGCCGGTGATGCTGTCGTGGCCGCTCCCGCCATCGATGCTGTCATGGTCGCCATGGCCGGCCAGCGTATCGTCGCCGAGCCCGCCGAGGAGCGTGTCGTTGCCGGCGCGGCCCTCGATCCGGTCGTCGCCCATGCCGCCTTCCAGCAGGTCCGCCGTGAAGCGGCCATACAGCAGGGCGCCATCCAACACCGTGTCCGTGCGGACATTGAGATCCTGGATCCGGGTGTCGCCGCCCGCGGCCGTATCCGCGGTGTCGTAGGCCGTCTCCGGGGTCCCGTAGTTCTCCTGCAGGTATTCCTTGAAGGCCTGCTGCTCGCCGAGGAGATCGGCCACCGTCACGCCCACCGTCGCCATGGTGTCCGTGGCGGTGAAGTCCAGCGCCTCATCCACCGCGGCGGAGACGGTGCCGTCGGCGAGCAGGTAGCGGAAGTTCTCGCCATTGGCCTTCATCGGATAGCCGTCGCCGCCATTGGCGAGGTAGCCGAGCGTGACCATGGTGATCGTCGCCGGCGCATCGGCGCTGACCACGCCGTTCTCGACCAGGCGGGCGATGATGTTGCCTGCCTCGTCGATAGCCGCGATGCTGACCACGCGCGACCCGGCCGGCGCGTCCGGATCATAGGAGATGGCGAAGCCGCCGATCTGCGGGTAGCGCCCCTGGTTGCCCAGCGAGGCCATGCCGTGTTCCAGCATCGCCTTGAGCCCGGCCGCCGTGGTGTCGAACATCATCAGCGTGTTGTTGAAGCGGAGCGAGTTCTCGATGTCGAGGGTCGAGATGGCTCCCGCCGGCTTGCCTGCCTCGGGGTTGGCGGCGGTGGCCTGCTTCTCCCCGGTGGCGGGGTCGACGGTGCCGATGGCGGTGCGGATGCCGCCGCCATTCTTCAGCGAGACGACGATCCCGTCAGCCGCGAGAGCGTCGCGCGCCGCCGCGATGTTGGCGTCGGCGGAGAGGTTGCCGAGGTTGGTCTCCTGGTTGCGGACCTGGTTGCGTTCGCCTTCCAGATAGACGTCGGTGTAGCCCCAGATCTCGCCGTCCTTGGCGGAGATCACGGCCTGCACGGCGTCCGTGATCTCCTGAACCTCGGCGCCCTTGGTGCCTTCGGCGAAGGCGGTGGTGTCGAGATCCTCGACATCCACGCCCCAGGCCTCGGCGACGTTCTCGTCGGTCGTGGCATAGGCGCCGTTGACCGTCGCATCGAGACTGTCGGTGATGATCTCGCCATCCGCGTCGAACTCGACGACCAGGCGGCCGAGATAGGTGTACTCGTTGTCCGTGCTGACGATCAGCGTCGTCGCGCCATCCGCGCCCGCCGTGACGATCGGATAGTCCGCCATGAAGGAGGCGGAGTGACCCGGGAAGCTCGCCGCCTCGTCATCCGCATCGCCCATGCGGGTGTGCGAACCGGCGGCGAGGATGATGTCCACGCCGGTCAGTAGCGGGGCGAGCGCCTGCTCCAGCTCGATCTGCTGGAGGTGCGACATCAGGATGATCTTGTTGACGCCCTGCGCGATCAGGTCGTCGATCACCGGCTGAAGCTGCGCGGCGAGCAGCGCGACGTCATTGGTCTCGCTGCCGTCGCCGGCGAAGCCCTTCACCTCGACGCCGCCGGTCGAGGAGATGGTCTCGAGAAGCTGGGTGGTCAGGCCGACCAGGCCGATCTTCTCGTTGCCCTGCGTCACCACGGCCGACGGCGCGATCTTCCCGGCGAGGCTCGAGGCTTCCTCGAGCCCGTTCACACCCACCGTCTCCGTGTAGCGGCCGCGGATGTCGGCATCGCCCGAGAAGTCGAGATTGGCGGTCAGATAGGGGAAGGCCGCGTCCAGCACCGCATCGTTGAAGGTGCGGGTGCCCAGGTCGAATTCATGGTTGCCGACCGCCGAGGCATCGACGCCGATGCGGTTCAGGATCTCGATGTCGGCCGCGCCGGGGTTGTCGCCGCGCGTATGCGTCGCGGCGACCGAGGGATCGGTGCCGGCCGCGAGGAAGGGGCCCGGGATGTAGTTGTCGCCGCCGGACAGGACCAGCGTGTTGACGAACTGCCCCTCGAAGGCCTGAACCAGCGCGGCGAGGTTCGGCGCGGTCGTCGAGGCGAGCAGCCCCGCCTCGGCATCCGAGAAGTGCAGGAGCTGGAGCGTGAAGGTCTCATTCAGCTCGTACAGCGTGATGGTCGCGCTGTCCTCGTTCGGCACGGCGAGGATGGTCTCGCCGGTCGGCGACACTTCGGCGGGGATGACCGTGATCACCTCCGGCGCGTCGTCGCCCGCGGTGGTGAAGAAGCCGGTGAAGGTGAAGTCGTCGGGACCGTCCATGCGGAAGGTGGCGACGCCGTCGGCGCGTTCCAGCGCGACGAAGACGTAGGTGTTGCCGTTGATCTGCCCGATGCTGATGCCTTCGGGTTCGACGCCCTTGTTGTCGTCGCGGTTCTCGTCGTAGCTGCCCGGGAACTGCGTGGCGATGATCTCATCCAGCAGGTTGCCGCTGTCGAAGACCAGCGTGCCGTCCGTGTTCCACACGCTGAAGGAGCGACCGCCGAAGGCATACAGCTCGTCGTAATCGCCGTCGCCGTCGCTGTCGCCCATCGTCGTGGTCACGGTCAGGCGGCCGATCGAATCGACGATGTCGGCCTTGCCGTTGCCGTCGAGGTCCGGGAAGGCGGTCGGGTCGAGGTTCAGCGAGGAGATGCGCGCTTCCTCGTTGAAGCCCGGCCAGTCGGCGCGGGCATCGCCCTCATTGGCCGTGATCAGATAGGTCGTGCCGCCGACATCCACCGCCGCAATCGAGTCCGGCATGACCATGCCGTACAGGTTGTCGAAGGTGACCGGCGCGAAGACGTTGTCCTGGTCGTTGCCGGAGATCTCGTTCTCCGCGAGGCTCAGATCCTTGAAGCCGAGCGGGATGATGGAGGCGAAGGTCGCGCTCGGGATCTCGAGCACGGCGATCGCATTGGCCTCCTGCAGCGTCACATAGGCCTTGGTCGGATCATTCGGATCGACCGCGATGTATTCCGGCTCGAGGTCCTGGGCGAGGGTCGCGCCCGGCCCGAAGACACGCAGGCCAGCCGCCTTCAGGGCATCTGCCTGGTCGGTGAAGGCGGTGAAATCGGCGGTGGAGACGGTGCCGGCGGCGAGGTCGATGATGCTCACCGAACCCAGCGGGTCGACGCTGTCGGCAGCGCCGTAGGAATTCGGCTCGCCCTCATTCGCGGTCAGCAGCTTCGTCCCGTCCGCGGTGAAACCGATCTGGTCGGGCTGCGCGCCGACGGTGAGGTAGTCCTCGCCGGCGAACTCGCGCAGCGTCAGGGTCACATCGTCCCCGTCGCGCGCCACGTCGAGGACGATCACCTTGCCCGGATCGGTCTTCGGCACCGATTCGACCGCGATGGCGACGACGCCGTTCTTCGCCGCGACGCTGTTCACATTGCCATAGGCGGTGGTGGACAGGCTCGCGAGGATCGTCCCCGTGGCGGGGTCCACCGCGTCGATGCCCGAGGGGCCGGCGATGAACAGCAGGCCGGAGGCCGCGTCGAAGGCCGCGACCTCGGCATCGAGCGCGGCGGAACCATTCGCGGCAAGATGGGCGAGGGTGGTCGTGCTAGCGGCGCTGAGTTGCGTCCCCGACATGGACATCTCCGGCAGAGGTTGGTGCGCCGCCGATTAGGGCGGCCGCCGGAACGGCTCCCTCACAGGTCCATGTCGGAAAGATTAAGAAATTATTGCCGTTCGATCAGAAAGCGACCCGAAGACCGTCAGGTCGGCGTCGGGCAGAAGATGTCGTGCAGCGTGCCGATCAGCCGCGCCACGCGCGGATCGGCGATGCGGTAATGAATGGTGGTGCCGGCGCGCCGGGTGGCGACCAGCCCATCCTCCCGCAACTTGGCCAGGTGCTGCGACATGGCCGGCTGCGACAAACCGGCGCGTTCCGCCAGGCGGCCGACCGGGGATTCGCCTTCGGCGATCAGGGTACACAGGACGACAAGGCGCCGTTCGCTCGCCAGCAGCCGCAGCATGGCGGCGGCTTCGGTGGCGTGCTGCTCCATCGCCGTGGCGGCGGGGGCAGGCATGCTGGTCACAGGCGTGCCGGTGACAGCTTTCATCGAACGCTCCGCAGGATCACTCCCTGTCACCCGGCGGGATGTGACAGCCCGGGCGATCCCTCTTGTGGTGAAGTCGTCTATTCTAGAATGAGATACGGCATGGTCCATGCAAGGTCCAGAGCATGACGCTGCTCTCCAAACCCCTCACCGACAGCCAGACGCGCCCGTCGTCAGGGGATAAGCCGACGCGCCGCCGGCCCGGCCCCACCCGCGCCGAGACGCTGGCCACGCAACTGGCCGAAGCCATCACCGAAGGCCGCATGCCGCCCGGGACGGCGCTGGAGGAGGAGCGCCTCGCCGCCGTCCATGGCGTGTCCCGCACCCCGGTACGGGAGGCGCTGCGGCTGCTCGCGGCCACCGGCCTGGTCGAACAGCGCCCGCGGCGCGGCGCCGTGGTGGCACGACCGGAACCGGGCCGCCTCGCGGAGATGTTCCAGGCCATGGCGGAGCTCGAAGCCGTCTGCGCCTCCCTCTGCGCCTCCGCGATGACACGCGCGGACAAGGCACGGCTCGCCAGCCGGCACGCGACGATGGGCAAGATGGTCGAGGATGGCTGGCTCGACGCCTACAAGGACGCGAACGTCGCCTTCCACGAGGCGCTCTACACCGGAGCCGGAAACAGCTACCTGGCCGAGATCGCTGACGCGACGCGCCGTCGCCTTGCCCCCTTCCGCGCAGCACAGCTCGGCGGGCGGGACCGGCTCGCCGCATCCCATGCCGAACACGGGGCGATCGTCGCGGCCATCCTGGCAGGGGATGG
Source organism: Roseomonas sp. (assembly GCA_041914265.1). Lineage (GTDB taxonomy): Bacteria > Pseudomonadota > Alphaproteobacteria > Acetobacterales > Acetobacteraceae > Neoroseomonas. Next base: position 354 of record JAYSDS010000069.1, on the reverse strand, counting down.
CGCGGCCGCGGCGGCGGCGATGCGCACGCATCTCGCGGAAACCGAAGACACCTGGGGAATCCTGGCCGGCCAGCCATCACTGCGGGTGGGGTGATACCGGACGAGGGCTCGAAGGCGGGGCCTGGCTGCGGTGCTTGAGCGTGCTGTGGCAGTGGCGATGGAGCGGGGCGCCGCCCCTCTCCAAACCTCACGAGGCCGAAAGGGCTTCCTGATTACCGGGCTACATCCGCTGTGGGATGGGGGGGGGGGGGGGGGCCCGCCGCAAAGAACCCCCAAAATACCCCAGGGCGTTTGAAAACACAACCAGAGGCCCCCCCCCCCACCCAACCGATCGCCCCAAACAACCCCAGGGCC
>JAYSDS010000068.1:0-29904 GCA_041914265.1 Roseomonas sp. | reverse complement strand
GCTCCGCCCTCCTCCGAGCCTCCTCCCGCCAGGATGCTGGGCATCCTGGACCGCAGACAGTTGGTGCTGGGCGCTACGGCCGCTCTTCCTCCCCGCTCAACACACTTCGGGCGCAAGAGCGGGTTTCGGGAATCATTCTGACGGATGCGCAGCGCGCCAAGTGAAGGTTTGCAAAGGCCTTTCGGCCTTTGCTGGGGAGGTGTCGGAGGGGCAAAGCCCCTCTGACATCCACAGCGGAAGTAGCCTGGTAGTCAGGCCGGCTGGCTGGTCGCGGGGAGGAAGAACTCACGCAGCTGCGCGTCTCCCGCGTCGGCGGCCTGCCCGAGCCGGGCGAGGGTGGCTTCGCCGAGATGGCGGTAGCTCTCGAACTGGGATTCGCTGAACCATTGGTCGCCGGTGGATTGGTGCGGGAAGCTCCGCTCCACCTCTGCATAGGCCCGCACGTCGATCGGGGCGTTGTCCGCATCGTAGCTCGGCTTGACGTAGACGAGCATGCCAACGGGCGCGCCGGCCTCCGGATAGTGGATGCTGCCGACCGCCCAGGCGACCGACTTTCCACTGGCTTTGACTCGCGGCACGATTCCGGTCGTGTTGATCACGATGCGGATGCCGAGATCGATCCAGATCTTTCGCACGGCCATGCCGAGATCGGCGAAGTGGCAGTCCGGATCGCAGCCTGCATCGCTGACCAGGATGCGCCGGCAACGCCGCCGGACCATCTCGTAGAGGCCAAGATTGTCGAAATGCCCGCCATCCGAGAGGTAGGCAAAGGGACGCGTGGCATCGGCGTTGCCCGTGAGCTCGCGGATCAATGGCGCAAGCGCGTTGCCGGGGCTGCTTCGCTTCATGAGCTTCGCGGTGCCGCCGCGGGCCGCCGGGTTGGGCAGCCAGGCACCGAGGCGCACATTGAACAAGGTCATGACGAAGGCCGTGGCGGGCGAAGAGTGGTAGCCCATGTTCGGGCTGGCCGCCGCGCCGGAGATCGTCATCGCGGTGCCGAGACTGATGCCGAGACCCCGCATGCCGGAATCCGGTTCCATCCCCGCATACTGGTCGGTGGCGACGTAGGCGCCGGTGGGCGTTCCGTTGGCATCGCCGATCGGGTCGGTCCAGCCGCAGGCGAGCGGGGTGACCGTGAACGAGATCGCCTTGCGTTCCTGCCAGGCAAGCCGGTCCCCGCCCGTGACGTTGAGCGCCAGGTTCAGGACAGGGAAAAGCTGATGTGTCCCCATATCCTTCGGCAGCACCGCCGCGGTGCGGATGTTGTCCGAGGCATCGAAATCGGTGAACTGGTCACGATGGGACGACGATGTGCTCGCGGCCGGCCGGGCCGCGCCGAGGAAGGCACGCACGAGGCGGTTGCGGTAGAGGCCATGCAGCGAGAAGCGGTTCACCTTCAATTGCGATGAGGTCAGAGCCAGCAGCAGCAGCAGCGCGATGGCCACGATCAGTTGCGCGGGCAGTTGGGCCTTGCCACCGAGAAGAGCCGCCACCCGGTTCGCCAATGCGTCCTCGGCCCAGGCGAAGGCCATGAGCAGCACGGCGATGAAGATAGCGGTCGCCACCGTGACGACGCTGCCGAAGGAGGGGCGCCATGAGGCCGCGGCGCCGTCGGCGCCCGTTGGGGCGCCCGGAATGACCTTGGAGAGCGTGCTCCAGCCCCCGAAGACGGCGAGTGCACCACTGACGGCGCCGACGGCACTGGCGACCCAGCCGCCGATCCGCAGGGTTGCGTTCTCATCAAGGATCAGCGCCGGCAGGACGAGGCATCCGAGGCCGCCCAGGGCCCAGGCGAAAGGTGGTTGCAGCTTGGCCGCGCTCAGGCGTGCGAGCCATTCGCGGTCCAGGTCCGGGGTCGGGAGCTTGCTGCCGGCCGTGGCCGCTTGCTGCGCGCCTGGTGTCTGGCGGAAGCCGGCATAGACCACCGACAGCATCAACTGCGCGATCGTCACCCAAAGCGGCCCGATTGCGAGGAGGATGCCAAGGCGCCAGCCCGACGACGACAGGGGCGCGGCCAGGTGCACGCCAAGGGCCAGCACTGCCGACGCCACCGCCGCGGCGACCAGCCAGACATGCACATTCATCCGGAACTGGCCGCGTTCCTCGCTTTTGATGCGAGCCCAGGCGAAGCCGTACCCGATAAGGGCGGCGACGAAGGAGCATCCGGCGGCCAGAAGCCCGGCCACCATGGTAGCCGAGCCATCCTTCGACAGCAGCGGCGCGAGCGCCAGCGGCAGGCCGCCGGCCCAGATCAGGGCCGGCGTCACGATCCATCGCCGGATCGCCGCCGGCGATGGGTGGCGGTCGTCGGCGCGGGCATGTGTCGGCAGGTCCAGGCAGGCGCGCGCGACCGCGAGGCACAGCGGCAGCGTGAGCAGGACCATGGCGCACCAGGACCAGATCGCGCCGCCAGCCGTCTTCAGGAATTCGAACAGGTCGCGATAGAGGTGGAAGACGAGTGCCAGCAGCAGGAGGGCCGGCGCGAAGACGAGCCAGTTGAGCAGCAGGTTCCGGATGACGATGGTCGCTGCGGTCCAGGTGTCGGCCGAAGCGAGGCCGATGCGCGGCGTCAGGAAGTTCGACCGCTCCCGCAGGCGGGTGATCTCCTCCGGTTCGCGGAAGCTTCCGTCGCTGGCCGCGTTGCTCTGCCCGGCGGGCGGCACCGAGCGCGCCAAGGCGCTCTCCACGGCCGCAGCGGAGCCGGCTTCCTTGATCCAGCGCGTCAGCCAGCCGCCGATGTAGCCGCCACCCGATACCGTCGAAAGGTAATGGAACCGCGCCAGGTGCTGCCGTCGCGCCAGGCCCTGGAGGATGCCGAGCGCGAAGGCCGCGCTCCGGATGCCGCCACCGGACAGGCACAGTGCGTCCTGTTCGCGACGGTGAATGGAGGCATGGTAATCGCTTTCGGAGCAAAGCCGCGATAGACGGTTCCTGGCCTGTTCGAATGCGGCTTTCTTCCCGCTGTCAGCGGATTCCGCGTTGGCTCCCAGCGCCGCCTTCGCTTGTGCCAGATCCTCTTCCGCCTTGATGCGTTCTGCCGTGCGGGGGCCGGGCGGGTGCTCTCCCCAGATGGCGAGGTGCTCCTCGGCCAGGACCTGACCGAGTTGAAGGCGCCATGGCAGGTCTTCCTGGTCGGGTTCCGACCGGGCCTTGTCGCTCATCGCCGCCACCCTTTCCTGCAGGGCCTTCTTGAGCCGGACAGCTCGCTTTTTATCGGCTCAATAGTCGGTCATTACGAAATTGTTTCGCAATAGGTATTTTTGAGAGCTTGAGGTGCGGGTCTTGGCGAGATCCGGTTGGGAGGCCATTCGGAGAACAACCGCAGCGCGCTTGGCACAGGTCGCATGTGCGGCGCGACCGACAGGCTCCGAGGCTTCTGGGATACGTCGCGAGACCGGATTGCATGACGGCTGGGTGTCGGGCCGCGGCTGATCGATCGCTGCGCCACTGTGGACAAGGCTGTCATCGCCGTCGTCACCTTGGCGTTGGAGAAGGTGATCGTGGCGGGATTGTTCGACTCGTTGGAGTCGAGGTCGACCGTCAGCCCGTCCAGCGTCACGCCGCTCGCATTCACGCTGGTCGCGAGAATGGTCACGGTGTCGCCGTTCACGGGTACGCCGGCGGGGCTCCAATTGCCGGGCGCCGCTCAGCCGGCGCCGCCGGCGCCAGCTGAGCGCTTGTCTGCCATGATTCTATCCCCGGCGATGTGCGCGCTCATCGAAGCCGGCGACACCGATCCGCACGAAGGCGATGCCGGGCCCAGACCGCGCCGGCATGAGCGTGTCTAGTGACGCGTCGGCCAGCGCGGCAGTGCCGGCTGAATCTTCCCAGACTCACGCGCACTCTGCCTCATGACTCCTGTATATCGGGCAGGCGATACCGATCATTGGGATCGTCCCATCCTGCGAAGCGGGGCGCTCTCTTCTCGGCAAAGGCGGCCCGGCTCTCCATGAGATCGCTCTTTGCGCCGTGCTCGTGCAGCGCCGCGGCAAGATCGCGTTGCGCCCTTGTTGGTGCCGGTCGCATGCGGCGCATCATGTGCACGGTGTTGACGCGAGACGCCGGCGGCAGTGTCAGGAGGTGATTCGCCATTTCAATCGCGGTCGGCACGACCTGCGCCGGTTCTGCCAGCCGGTTCAGGAAACCCAGCTGATGGAAGCGTTCCGCGGTGAAGCGGAAGCCCAACGCCATCTCCATCGCCACCGGGAATGGCAGATTGGCGAGGTGACCATGATTGTAGCCCCCGAGCAGCCAACGCTTTGCTTCGGACACCTCGAAGATGGCGGTCGTGGAGGCGACGCGCAGGTCGGTTCGCTCAACGAGCATGAAGCCGCCGCCCATCGCGAAACCGTTGACCGCCGCGATGACAGGCTTCTCAAGCGCACCGCTCGCAAAGGGGTCCTCGATGTCGAGCTTCCTGCCGCCAGGGGTCTTGTTGGTCAGAGTCTCCTTCATGTCCTCGCCGGCGCAAAACGCGCGGCCCGCGCCGGTCAACACCGCGACCTCAAGGTCCGGATCCCGGCGGAAGGAGGTCCAGGTCTCGGCCAGCGCGGTCCGCAGTTCCTGGTTGAGCGCGTTGAGGCGCTCCGGCCTGTTCATGCGGACCACGAGGACTTGGCCGTGACGCTCGGTTTCGACAACTGCCATGATTGGACCCTCCAGGTTTGCACGCAGCATCCGGTCTGGATCGCCTTTGTCCAGCCCGGGCGTCGCTTTGGTGGGTGGAGCGTTGCGCGCCGCGCACCTTTTTCAGGCACCGATCACGATCACGCGCTGTGCGCGCACGCTGCCCGAATTGCTGAACGAGGCATCAGGCGCTGTATCGCCCACGGCAAATGATTGACGGCCCGGTTCCGGAGCGAGCACCCTGCCGCCAACCCCTATGGCGACGTTCATCCATATCGCGGACGAACGCCGCGCCGCAGCCATCCGTCGGTCCGGCCTGAAGGCGGCGCGCTACGATCTGCAACCCGGGCTCCCAGTGGCGGGTGAACTGCCGCTGCCGGCCAAAGCGGTGTTTTGTGTGCCCGTCGTCCCGAATTACCAGTTCACCCTGCAATGGCTGCGGGCGCTGAAGATAATGGCGCGAACCACGAGTTGCGCAGTCCAGTTTCGCCTTGGCGATCAGGAACCGGTCCTCGTGGGGCATTATCGCGAGTGGCCGAAGGCGATGACCGCAGCCGAGGCCGTCGGGCTCTTCCTGTCGAGCTCAGATCCCCGCGGCATGCAGGTGCTGGTACCGAGATCCGTAGAGGCCCGCGAAGTCCAGCGCATTCGGGCTGTCCCGCAGTTGGTCGGCTGGCGGTATTATCCCGACGCCCATGGCCGTCCGCGGCGCTGGCCGGAATCCGGCAGCATCAACGCGGCCCGCACCCGAAACCGGATGGGGCGTTTGGACTACCGATAGTGACGGCCAATAGCCGCGCTCTTGTGCCTGTTCGCCGCCGGGTGGGCCTCACCACTTTCTCGAAGCGACTTCGTTGAGAACAACCTTCTCAAGCGTCAGGTTTGACACTGCCTTCCGGTGCGTCGTTCCCGCCCCCACCGTTGCCATCACTTTCTCTCGAATATCCTCAGGCAGCGCCTCTGCCACACCTGCCGGCTCTTTCCCCGACCGACAGCTTGAATCAGATCGTTCCCGCATCGCGGAAGGCAAAGATCCAGACAGATCGAAACCCGCTCCAGCTACAGGACGAACCAGTTCTGCACCGGTGCGGAATCGGCCTGTATCAGGATGGCGAAATCCGCGTTGCCGTCCCGTTCACGTCGCCGCCCGCGAGATATTGATTTCCGCCCAGTGACTGCACCCGCAGATCGCCTGCCGCGCCGGTGAAGGCTTCGCCGCGATACACGAAGGTCTAATTGCCGCTGACCGTCGCGTTGGCGTCCATGAGATGCAATTCGATGCGGTCAAACTGCGTGGCGTGGTTGAAATCGAGGATCACATCAGGCGCCGCCACCGTGCTGTCCGCCAGCGCCGAGAAGTGGAAGCGAACGCCGGCGCCGCCGCCGGTCAGGTAATCGGTGCCGCCGCCGCCATTGAGCGTGTCGCTGCCCGCGAGGCCGTACAGGGTATTGCCCGAGCCGTTGCCGACGATGACGTTGCCGAGCGCATTGCCGGTGCCGGTCGTCGCACTGCCGGCCAGCGCCAGGACCTCGAGGTTGGCACCGAGCGCGTAGGCGCCGCTGCCCGACTGGACCGTGTCGGTGCCGTAGTTCAGGCCTTCGACCACCACGTCACCGGCGGTGATGATGTAGTAGTTGTCGCCGAGGCCGCCGAGCAACCGATCGATGCCCGCCTCGCCGTCGATCGTGTCGTTGCCCCCGCCGCCTATGATGGTGTCCGCCCCGGCGGCGCCGACGATGCTGTTGCCGAGGACATTGCCGATCAACATCTGGCCCGCATTGTTCACCACGAACGAGGCGGACGTGTTCACGCCCATAGCCGCGGTCGTGGTGGCGACGCCGACCGCCATCGCCTCGCGAAGCGCGCACCCGGCCTGTGACGGGTTGCCTCGCCGGTCAGTCCCGACCATGAGCGCCAAGAGCAGGTCTGGGAGGCGCTGCAGCGCTCTCCCCGCTTCCCCGAAAGATAGCAGCGCATCCGGGAAGCAACTGCAAACCGGCTACAGCAGCATCAGGGAATTGAAAATATTCGGAAAAAATGGGGCAGCGATGGGAATCGGGGGCAGAAATTCTCGAGGTCGAACCGTCGGTATCGGCACGGTACCGACCTGCTCTCGGTGGCGATACTGAGGATCTGCTATTCGATAGACGCTGCCTGGATATGCGCGCGCAGCGCGGCGACAAAGGTCCGCAACTTGGGCGCGCGGGCGCGGCCGGCCTGAAAGACCAGTTGCACCGGCACGGGCGGCGGGTCGAACTGCGGCAGCACATAGGCGAGCCTTCCCGCCGCCACATGAGCCGCCACTTGATAGGATAGCGCCCGAGCGATCCCCATGCCGTCCAACGCGGCGGCTATCGCCGCCTCGACATCGTTGGTCACCAGCCGGGGCGCGAGGCGAACAGCCGGCTGGCCCTCCGGCCCGAAGCGCCATTCGCCGTGGATGGCGAAATTATCGAAGACCAGCAGCGCGTGGCTGCGCAACGCCGCAGGCTCGGTGGGTGTGCCATGCGCGGCGAGATAGCCGGGGCTGGCCACCAGCACCCGCCGCACCTCAGTCACGCGCACCGCATGCAGGGCGCTGTCCGGCAATTCGGCGATGCGCAGCGCGGCATCCACGCCTTCCTCCACCAGCCGCACCAGGCGATCCAGCAGGGTCAGTCGGATGGTCAGCTTGGGGTGATGGCGCATCAGTTCCAGCGCCACCGGCAACACATGCATGCGCCCGAAGACCACGGGCGCCGTGACGATCAACTCGCCCTGCGGTTCCGCATCGTCGCCGCGCAGATCGCGTGCCGCGTCGTCCAACTCCATCAAGGCGTACCGGCAGCGTTGTAGATAGACCGCACCCTCGGCCGTCAGCGCGACAGCGCGGGTGCTGCGACGAAGCAACAACACGCCAAGCTCTCGTTCCAATTCACTGACCGCGCGGCTGGCGGCGCTGGGCGAGACGCGCAGCCGGCGCGCCGCTTCCGCGAAGCTCTGCTGCTCTGCCACGGCGATGAAGGTGCGCAAGGCATCCAGCCGATCCATTCGTGCTGATCCTGCAGGAATCAAATGCAATATTGGCAGATTATCCTGAAGCGGGCGCGGCGCGACATGGGCGGCACGGATGGCCGCTCTCGGCCCCGTTGCTTCGGAGATCCCATGTCCCGCATTCCGCTTCCCGGCCCGGACGAAACCCCGGCCGCGTCCCGGCCGCTTCTCGAGGCCGTCGCCCGGCAGATCGGCTCCGTGCCCAACCTGTTCCGGCTCGTCGCACTGACCCCGGCCGGCCTCGACGGGATGCTCGCCCTCAGCGGCGCGCTGGCCCGTACTCTCGACGCGGCGCTGCGCGAGCGTATCGCCCTGGCCGTCGCGCAGGTGAATGGCTGCGACTACTGCCTCTCAGCCCATGCCTACCTGGGCGGCAAGCTGGCCGGGCTGTCGGCCGAGGAGATCGCAGCGAACCGGCGCGGCCGCTCGTTGGACGCGCGCGCAGACGCGGCGGTCGGCTTCGCCGCGCAGGTCGCGGAACGCCGCGGCCAGGTGACGGATGACGCGGTCGCGCTGGTGAAGGCCGCCGGCTTCAGCGATGCCGAGATCGTCGAGATCGTGCTGCTGGTCGCGCTGAACGGCCTGACCAACCTGGTAAACAACGTGGCCCGCACGCCGGTGGACTTCCCGCCGCTGCGCGCCACGGCCTGAGCAAGTCGACAGCCATGACCGAACCCACGATCCTGCACCGCAGCGCGCAAGTGCTGGGCCGGCGCGTCTTCTGGCGGGAGGCCGGCGACCCTACGCGGCAGACCATCGTGCTGCTGCACGGCTTCCCCGCCAGCTCCTTCATGTTCCGCGACCTCATCCCGCGCCTGGCGGCGCGCTTCCACGTCGTCGCGCCGGACCTGATCGGCTTCGGCCAGTCTGAGTCACCGGCGGCCACAGAATTCGAGTACAGCTTCGCCAACCTCGCGCGGCATCTGCGCGGGTTGCTCGACCATCTCGGGCTGACCTCCTGCATCTACTACATGCAGGACTATGGTGGCCCGATCGGCTTCCGGCTGTTCGTGGAGCGGCCGGAGCAGGTGGTCGGCTTCGTCATCCAGAACACCAACGCCTATCTCGAGGGCGTCGGCGAGATGCCGAGACAGGTCTTCCTTCCGCTGTGGGAACGCCGTGACAGTGCCACCGAAGCGGCGGCGCGCGGCTTCCTGGCGGCAGACACGACGCGCTTCCAATACCTGGTCGGTGCCGGAAACCCGGAAGCCGTGAGCCCCGACAACTGGACGCTGGACCAGGCGCTGCTGGACCGGCCCGGCCATGACCGCGCGCATCTCGACCTGCTGGTGGACTACCGGAGCAATGTCGCGGCTTATCCCGAGTGGCAGGCGGCCTTCCGCGCCTGGCGGCCGCGCACTCTGATTACCTGGGGCCGGCACGATCCCTTCTTCATCCCGGCCGGCGCGGAAGCCTATCGCCGCGACCTGCCGCAAGCTCGCCTCGTCTGGCTCGATGGCGGCCATTTCGTGCTCGACGAGCATGCGGGTGTTGTCGCGGCCGAGATCCTGGCCGAGTTCGGCTGAGGGACGCGATGATCCGGATCCCACGATGCGCCCTGGCGGTTGGTGCCCTGCTGCTGGCCGGCCATGCCGGGCCGGTGGTGGCGCAGGTGAACCGCAGCGGCTACCGATTGCCCTTGGACCTTGCGCTCGAAGCCGCGCAGGAAGCGGCGCGACGGTGCCTGGCCGATGGCCATGAGGTGACGGTGACCGTGGTGGACAGCTCCGGCGTGCCGCAAGTGGTCCTGCGAACCGACGGAGCCACCATCCACACGCGGGAGACCAGCTTCCGCAAGGCCTATACCGTGGTGACGCTCGGCCCGGTCCTCCGCTTCGAAACCGCCGGCGCCTTCGCGGCGCTGGTGACCCGCAGCCCGGCCAATGGGGCGGCGCTGTCCTCCGTCGCCAACGTCATCCCGCTGGCCGGCGCGGTCGCCTTCCTGGCCCGCGGCGAGATCGTGGCGGCGCTTGGTGTCGGCGGCGCGCCGGGTGGCGACCGGGACGAGGTTTGCGCGGAAGCCGGCGTGGCGCGGGTGCGCGAGCGGTTGCCCCGCGCCGCGCCATGATCGTGAACTTCATGGCGCCGGGGATTGGAGGCGGTGCGTCAACGCGCCGCCTTCCGGATGTTCCAGGGCACGATAATGCCCGGCATGGACAGAACGCCCGACAGTCGCGGGCTGACCGCTGCCGGCACATACCACTGGCCGAAGGGAACATAAGGCACCAGGCGATAGGCGCTGACCTGCAGCGCGTCGAGCAGGCGGCGGCGCTCCTCCGGCGTCGCCGCATAGGGGAAGTCGTCGATCAGCGCCTGATGCTCCGCATCGCAGGGCCAGCCGGGCCAGGCGCGCTCACAGCTCGCCTGCATCGGCACGTTGCCGACGGGATCGGATGCCCCGAGCCCGTTCCAATAGGTCAGCCCGATGTTCCAGCCGCCTTCCGCCGGGGGACGGCGGTTCGCGCGGCGCCCGGCCATGGCGGCAAAGTCCATCGCCTGGACATCGGTGCGGAAGCCCACCGCCTGCATCTGCTGCGCCAGCACCAGTGTCGCCGCGTGAAGGAAGGCGTTGTCGGTCGCGTCCATGATGACGATGGGGCGCCCGTCATAACCACTCTCGCGCAGCAACCGCCGCGCCTGCTCCTGTGCCGCGGGGGTGCCGAGCTCCGCTGGCACGCCGGCATTGGTCTCCTGCGCCGACCCGCACATGAAGAAAGCGTGGCACACATCGTACAGTGACGGGTCGGGGAACATCGCCTGCAACATCTCCTGCTGGTCCACTGCCAGCAGCAGCGCCTGCCGCGCCCGCGCATCGTCGAAGGGTGGATGGATGTGATTCATGCGAATCATGCCCGGGGCACCGAGTGTGTTGGTGCGGATGATCTGCATGCCGCGCTGCCGCAGCATGGGCAGGAAATCGACCGGCGGATTCTCGATGTAGTCGAGCTCGCCCTGCAGCAGGGCGAGCACCGCCGTCTGGCCATTGGCGATGTTGAGCCATTCGATCCTGTCGACGCCGGCGACCTTGCCTCCGGCGGTGCCCGATGCCGGCTCGCTGCGCGGCCTATAAGCCGGGTTGCGGCGATAGACGACCCGGCTGCCGGCGACCCATTCCTCCGCGACGAAGATGAAGGGGCCGCTGCCGATGGTCTCACGGATCGCGGTGAACGGATCGGTCGCGGCGATGCGCGCCGGCATGATCGCCGGCATGTTGCCCGCCGGCTTCGACAGCGCATCGAGCATCAGCGCATAGGGACGGCGGAGCGTCCAGACGATACTCTGGCCATCCGGCTCGGGCGCCAGGTTCGCCGTGATCGCCATGATCTGCCGGCCATGCGGGTCGCGCGCGCCCCAGCGACGAAGGGATGCGACGACATCCTCGGCGGTGACGGGCGCGCCGTCGTGGAACAGCAGCCCCTCGCGCAGCGTGAAGCGCCAGGTCAGCGCATCATCCGACAGGCTGTAGCGTGCGACCATCTGGGGCTGAGGTCGCTGCTCGGCATCGCGGCCGAAGAGTTGATCGTAGATGAGTTGCGCATGCGACTGCACGACGCCAGCGGTGGTGTTGATTGGGTCGAGCGTCTGCAGGTCGGCGTTCGGCACGATGCGAAGGACCCGGTCATCGGGCAGGCGCTGCGGCAATGCCGGTGCCGCGCCAAGCGCCAGCAGCGCAAGGCCGGTCAGGAGGTGGCGCATCATCGTCGTGGTTCCCTTCGTCAATCGAGGCGGGCGCCCGCGGGCACACGCATGCCGCGCTGCACGGCGGGCCGATCGGCCACGCGATCAAACCAGGCGGACAGGTGTGGGGTGGTTGAAAGGTCTTGCTCGGCCCAGCGGTGCTTCGCGATCCAGGGCCAGGCGGCGATGTCGGCGATGCTGCAATCGGCACCGGCCAGATGCGGTACGTCGGCAAGCCTGGCTTCGAGTAGCCTATACACCCGCGCGACCAGCGCCACGCTGTGGCTGCGGGCGGCCTCCGGCTGCTCCGGCGCCAGTTCCGTCCAATGATGTGCCTGCCCGGTATAGGGACCAAGCGAGGTCAGGATCACCATCAGCCAGGACAGCACCGCGCTGCGCGCATCGCCCGACGCCGGCAGCAGCACGCCATGGCGCTCCGCTAGATGCAGCAGGATCGCTCCGCTTTCGAACAACACGAGGGGTGGAGCGCTGTCTCGATGCTCGACGAGGATCGGGATCTTGCCATAGGGGTTGAGGGCAAGGATCTCCGGCGCAAATTGCTGCCGGGCGCGGATGTTCACCCCCGTCACGCCGTAGCTGAGACCGCATTCCTCGAGCATGATGGAGACGCGCTGCGAATTGGGTGTCGCCCAACCGTAGAAGTGCAGCTTGGCGTCGCCTTCGCCCTGCCTTTCTTGGCCGGTCAGCGGGGGCATCTCACGCCCCCGCTTCGCGCGCTGGCGTGTCGAGCAGCGCGAGCGCCGGTGCCACGACACCTTCGAGCAGGGCGCGCTCCGGCCGCGCGCGGGCGAGGACGCGCACGCCCATCAGGACGCCGAGGAGGTGGCGCGCCAGTGCCTCGGGCGGCAGGGCTCTGCCGATCGTCCCGTCGGCCTGACCTGCCGCGACGCGATCGCGGAAGAACGTCTCGATGCGCAACAGCGTCGCTGCGATCGCCTTGCGGAACTCGGCATCATGCGGGGCCATCTCGAGTGCCGCATTCACCACCATGCAGCCCTTGTGGTCCCGGTCGCCGAGCGACCGCTCGACGATCTCGGCGAAGAAGGCGCGCAGCGCCTCGCGCGGCGGCAACGTGCTGCAGCGGCGGATGCGGTCGTCGACGCTGCCGCCGACATAGCGGCTGAGCGACTTCTCGTAGAGCGACCGCTTGTCGCCGAACGCGTTGTACAGACTGGCCGCCGTCAAACCCGTCCGAGCGATCAGGTCCCGCACGGAGGTTGCTTCGTAGCCATGGCTCCAGAAGCGCTGCAGCGCCGCGTCGAGCACGGCCTCTTCATCGAATTCCCTTGGTCTCGCCATTCCAATGTCCGTGCACGACGTGAGCCGGAGCATCTTGCCATCGTCGTTGCCGTTCTGCATTATAGAACGATCATATTAAAACATGCAGCGCTGGCGTCGACAAGGGCGCGTGGGGCAATCGGCAAGGAACCTGCTCATGGGACTCGATGCGGAGCTTGCGGCCTTCAAGGCCGAATTCGAGCGCACAGCGCCGGCCGGCCGGCCGGCGCTCTACGACGCCAAAATCGAGGAGCTGCGCGCCAGCTTCGCGCGCGACAAGGCGCTCAGGGTCGGCGACAAGGTCCCCGAGGTTGTCCTGCCCGACGGCAAGGGCGCGCTGGTTTCCCTGTCGGCGCTGCTGCGCCAGGGCCCGGTGGTCCTGACCTTCTATCGCGGCGGCTGGTGCCCCTACTGCAATATCCAGCTTCGTGCCTACCAGGCTGTGTTGCCCCGAATCAGCGCGCTCGGCGCCCGGCTGGTCGCGATCTCGCCGCAGCGCCCCGACGGCTCGCTGTCGACGGCGGAGATGAACGCGCTCACCTTCGATGTGCTGAGCGACCCCGGCAATGCCGTCGCGCGCCGCTTCGGCCTGGTCTACGCCCTGGCGCAGGAGCTGCGCGACGCCCTCACGGCGAACCGGAAGGCGTTACCTGGCATCAATGGCGACGAAAGCTGGGAACTGCCGGTGCCGGCGACCTTCGTGATCGGCACGGACGGCCGGGTGGTGCTCGCCTTCCTCGATGTCGACTACCGGGTCCGCCTGGAGCCCGGGGCCATCCTCGGCGCCCTCGCGGGCCTCTGATGCGCGTACAGGCGCTCCGCAACGGCACGCGACCGCCATCGATGACCCGGCTGGCGGGTTTCGGTTGGGCCGGGCTCTCGGTCATCATCTTCTCCGGCTGGTTTGTCGTCACGCGCTTCAGCGTGACGCGCGAACTCGGCGTCTGGGACATCACGGCCCTGCGCTTCGGCATCGGCGCCTGCGTCCTGGCGCCGGCATTGCTGCGGCGCGGCGCCTTCCTGCCCGCCGCTGCCTGGCGCGACGGGTTCGTCTTCATGGTGCTCTGGGGCCTGCCCTTCGTCCTGCTGGTCGCCGCAGGGCTCCGGCTGACCTCGGCCGCCGAGGCGGCCTCCATCGCGCCGACCATGATGCCGGTGTTCACGGCGATCTTCGCCGCGATCTTCCTGCGCGAGACGCTACGCGGGCGCGCCCTTCTCGGCCATGGCGCGATCCTTGTCGGCCTTGTCTGCCTCGTCGCGGCGGCCCGGGGCGTACCGGACCCCGTCGGCATCGGCGTGCTGGTCCTCGCGGCGGCGATGTGGGCTGTCTACACGCTGCTGTTCCGCCGCAGCGCGTTGACCCCGCCGCAGTCCGCGGCGCTGATCTGTATCTGGTCGGCGCTGCTTTTCGTCCCGGCCTATTGGTGGTTCGGCCTCAGCCGCCTCCATCTCGCCTCGACGCGCGAGATCCTGCTTCAGGGCTTCTACCAGGGCGTGCTGATGAGCGGCGTCGCCGTCGTCACCTTCAACCGCGCCGTCTCGCTGCTTGGGCCGATCGCAGCGACGGCAGTGATTGCGATGATCCCCGCCACCGCGTCACTGCTCGCCATCCCCGTCCTCGCGGAAACACCGACGCCGGCGCAGGCCGCCGCCATCGCGCTCGTCGTCCGTGGCGTGCTGCTCGTCGCGCGGCCGGAACCGGCGCCGCCGACCACCCCGCAACGCATCTGATACCCAGGAGGAACGCATGATCCGTCTCTATTTCCATCCCACGCCCAACCCCGCGAAGATCGCCCTCTTCCTTGAAGAAACGGGCCTGCCCTATGAGGTGATCCCGGTTGATACCAGCAGGGGCGAGCAGCACCTGCCCGCCTTCCGCGCGATCAATCCGAACGGCAAGGTCCCCGCCATCGTCGATACCGACGGCCCGGGCGGCGCCGAGGCCCGGATCTTCGATTCGACGGCGATCCTCCTCTATCTGGCGGAGAAGACCGGCAAGCTTCTCGGCACGGTGGAAGATCGGTCGGAATTGCTGTCCTGGCTGCTCTACATCGCTTCGGGCCTCGGCCCCTTCTCCGGGCAGGCGGTGCACTTCCAGTATGCCGCGCCGGAAGGCCTCGGCTATGCGGTGAACCGTTACCGGCGTGAGGCCGAGCGGCACTACCAGGTGCTGGACGATCATCTCGTCGGCCGAGATTGGATCGTGGGTCAGGGCTACACCATCGCCGACATCTCGGCTTGGGGCTGGCTCGACCGCGCATCCCGCGTGATGAAGGGTGCTGCCGACCCGCTCGCGCCCTTTCCTCAACTCAAGCGCTGGTTCCTGGCGGTCGACGCGCGGCCAGCCGCTGCCCGTGCGCGCCTGGTCGGCACGGATCACGAGTTCAAGAAAATCAATGACGAGGAAACGAAGCGCGCGCTCTTCCCCTCAAACTACCCGCCCGCAGCATAGCGCAGCGGTCATTGGGATCTCCGGTCCGTCCGCGCCACGCGCCATGACTTGCAGCACGACGGCGAACGCCACGTAACCGCGGCACCGTCCCCTGCGAAGAACCCATCGTCATCCTGGAGGGGTCATGCACATCGCGCTGCTGGACAGGGGCGATCCCATGCGGCGGCTTGCGCTGCTGGGCGTGATGCTGGTGGTGCTCGTCGCCGCCGGCCCCACGTTGCATCGGCAGGCGGGTGACCTTGTCTTCAACATGCTCGGCGTCGTGCATGGGTTGCTGGTGCTTTGCGCCCTGCGCGTCGCCGCACGGGCGCCGGCCCGGCAGGCGATGGTCATCATTCTCGGCGTCGCGTTGGCCCTGCGCCTGTCGCTCCTGTTCGTCCATCCGCATCTGTCGAGCGACGCCTTTCGCTATGTCTGGGATGGGCGGGTGCAGGGAGCGGGCATCAATCCCTACCGCTTCGTGCCGGCGGCGCCGGAGCTCGCCACCCTGCGGGACGAGGCGATCTGGCCCTTCATCAACCGCGCCGACTATGCGGTGACGATCTATCCGCCGGCGGCGGAGATGCTGTTCTTCCTCGTCGGCCGCATCGCCGATGGGCTGGTGCCGCTGAAGATCGCGCTGATCGGCTTCGAGGTGATCACGGTGCTGGTGCTGCGCGACCTGCTGCGCCGCATCGGGCAGCCGGCGTCGCGCATCCTCGCCTATGCCTGGCACCCGCTCGCGGTGTGGGAGATCGCGGGCAGCGCGCATGTCGATGGCGCAATGCTCGCCGTGATGATGCTCGGCATTTGGATCGCCGTCGTGCTGCGGCGGAGCGTGGCGGCCGCGGCGGTCATCGCCGTTGCCGCACTCGTCAAGCCGCTCGGCGCGTTGGCGCTGCCGATCGCGTGGAAGCCTTGGGACTGGCGCGCGCCGGCCGCGGCGATCGCCACCGCCGCCCTGCTCTATCTGCCGTATCTTTCGGTCGGCACGGGCCTCTTCGGGTTCGTTGGCGGCTATGCACGGGAAGAAGGGATCGACAGTGGCGAGGCCTTCTGGCCGGTCTGGATCCTGTCCTCCCTGTTCGGTCCGCAGGCCTGGGCGAAGCCGGCCTATCTGCTGGCCACCGCGGCGCTGCTGCTGATCCTTGCCTTCCGCCTGTCCTTCACCGATGAGGCGGCGATGGAGCTGCGGCTTCGGCGGCTGTCCTGGCTCGTCTTCGCCGGCCTCTTTGCGTTGTCGCCGGGCTATCCCTGGTACTTCCTCTGCTTGCTGCCCTTCGTCGCGCTGTTCGGCGCCCCGCCATTCTGGGCCGCCACGATCGGCTGCTACCTCCTCTACGACGAGATCCCGAACGATCCCGCCATCGCCTTCTGGATCCGTGACGGCGCCCTGCATGTCGCGGTGATCGCGAGTGCGCTGTGGATGCTGTGGCGCCGGTGGCGGATGGCCGCATCGCTGCCGCCGCCCCTGCCGCGCATTGCCGCGGAGCCGGGCCGATGACGACCACGCGCTTCCCCAACGCCACCCGCATCCCGGCCGAGGAGCCTGCCGCCATGGACAGCATCGCCATCGCCATCATCTGCAAGACGCCGATGGCGGGCCGATCGAAGACGCGCCTGTCGCCGCCGCTGCGGCCGGAGGAATGCGCGGCGATCTCCGCCTGCTTCATCCGGGACCTGGCAGCGACCATTGCGGGCCTCTCGGCCGAGGGCGTGACGGGCTATGCCGCCTATACGCCCGCCGGGTCCGAACCTGCGCTCAAACTGCTGCTGCCGGACGAATTCGGCCTGCTCCTGCAAGGTGAAGGCGATCTCGGCGCCCGCCTGCGCAAGGCGGCCGAGGATCTGCTGGCCGCGGGCCATGCCGGCGTGATCCTGGTCAATTCCGACAGCCCGACCCTGCCGCCTGCCATCCTGCGTGACGCTGTCGCCGCGGTGCGGCGCGGCGGCAACGTGGCGATCGGCCCCGCAAGCGATGGCGGTTACACGCTGATCGGCCTTTCGCGCGTGCTGCCCCGTCTCTTCGAGGACATTCCCTGGAGCACGGAGGTGGTCTGCCGGCTCACCCTCGACCGCGCGGCGGAAGTCGGCTTGCCGGCCGTGATCCTCGATCAGTGGTACGACATCGATGACGCGGCATCCTACGCCGTACTCGAAGCCGAATTCGCCGGCGTTCCACCAGCCTTCGCGCGGCCGGGCCGCAGCCCGCACGATGCGCCGGCGACGCGGGACTTTGTCACGCGGCGCGCCGCGATGCACCCGCTCGCCAGGGCCGTGTGATGCTCCGGGGAGTCGTGGTCGTGATCCCATGCCTCAACGAGGCCGAGCCGATCGGCGCCGTGGTGCATGAGGTGCTAGCGCAAGGGGTGGACGAGGTCATCGTCGTGGACAATGGCTCGACCGATGGTACGGCGGTGATCGCCGCAGCAGCCGGCGCCCGTGTCATCAGCGAACCTGCCCGCGGCTATGGCCGCGCTTGCGCCGCCGGTTTCGCCGCCATCGGTCCCGGTGGGGCAATCGTCTGCTTCATGGATGGCGACGGCAGCGATGTTCCCAGCTTCCTGGCGCAGCTCGTCGCGCCGATCGCCGATGATCGGGCGGATTTCGTCATCGGCTCGCGCCTGCGCGGCAAGCGCGAGGCGGGCAGCCTGACGCCGCAGCAGCTCATCGCCGGACGCGTCGCCGGAACGTTGCTGCGCCTGACCTATGGCGTGCGCTTCACCGACATGTCGCCGATGCGGGCCATGCGCGTCGATCGGCTCGCCGCGCTCGGCATGCGCGAGCGGACCTTCGGCTGGAATCTCGAGATGCAGATGCGCGCCGCGGCGGGCGGCCTTCGCTGCCTCGAGGTCCCCGTGGATCACCGGTGCCGCCGCGGCGGGGAGTCGAAGGTCTCCGGCAATCTCGCCGCCGGGTTGCAGGCAGCGTGGAAGATCACCGCCACATTCCTGCGCCTGGCGCTGACGCTGCGTCGTGGCGCGACGGCGCGGCAATGAGGATGGGAATGGAGAAGGTCGCATGCGCATCCTGCTGACCGGCGGCGCCGGCTTCATTGGTCGGCATGTGCTGGCCCGGTTGTTGAGTCGCGGCCACGAGGTCCGCATCCTCGACTCGCTGCGGACCGACGTGCATCGCGGGGCGCGCTGGTCGGCACCGGACGATGTCGAACTGCGCGTTGCCGATGTGCGTGACCAGCTTGCCGTCGAGGACGCGCTGCCCGGTGTGGGGGCCGTGATTCACCTCGCCGCGAAGGTCGGGCTCGGCGTCGATGTCGGGGACATGCCCGACTATGCATTCTCCAATGACGCGGGGACCGCGACAGTTCTCGCCGCCATGGCGCGGCGCGGCATCTCCCGACTGACGCTGGCGAGTTCCATGGTCGTGTACGGGGAAGGCTTCGGCCGCTGCCCCGAACACGGCGCGGTGCGCCCGGGACCTCGTCTGGAGGCCGCGCTCGCGGCCGGCCAATTCGAGCCCCCTTGCCCAGTCTGCGGTCGGCCGCTCGCGGTGCAACTCGTCGATGAGGCAACGCCCTTCGATCCGCGCAATGCCTATGCGTCGAGCAAGGTGGCGCAGGAGCACTACGCCACCAACTGGGCGCGAGCGACCGGCGGCGCCGTGGCCATGATGCGCTACCACAATGTCTATGGCCCGGGCATGCCACGCGACACGCCCTATGCCGGCGTGGCCTCAATCTTCGCCTCGGCGCTGCGTGCCGGCCGCGCTCCGTTGGTCTTCGAGGATGGACGACAACGTCGCGATTTCGTCCATGTCGGCGACGTGGCCGCCGCGACGGTCGCGGCCTGCGAGCAGCATCACGATGGCGTCGCCGCCTTCAATGTCGGATCGGGCACGCCGCGCAGCGTGGGCGAGATGGCAGCGGCGCTCGCCAAGGCGCTGCATGGCCCCGCGCCGATTGTCACGGGACGCTATCGCCTCGGCGACGTGCGCCACATCACGGCCGACTCGCGACGTCTTCGTGAGGTGCTGGGCTGGCAGCCCAGCGTGACTTTCGAAGCCGGCATGGCGGAGCTCGCGGACCCCGCAGCCGGCGTGCCTGCGTGACGAACATGCGCAAGGATGAGGCAAGAGCCATGTCCGCTACCATCATGAGATCCGGAGTGCCCCTGACGCGGACGAGAAGGCTGCATCCACTACCGCTCCGCATCATGCATTGGATCAACGCAGCCACGATGATCGTCATGATCATGTCGGGCTTCGGCATCTACAATGACGAGGCGATCCTTGGCTGGGTCTTCTTCCCCCATTGGATGCTGCTGGGAAGCTGGGCGGCGGAACACCTGCTCTGGCATTTCGCGGGCATGTGGGTGCTGGTCGCGAATGGCGCCGCTTATCTGATCTACGGCTTCGCCACGGGGCGCTTCCGCGAGCGCTTCCTGCCGATCCGCGCGGCGGAGCTGGTGCAGACGCTGCGCGACACGCTGCGGCTGAAGCTCGCGCATGAGGACCTCACCGTCTACAATGCAGTGCAGAAGCTGCTCTATATCGGCGTCATCCTCGCCGCCGTCGTGCAGGTGGCGTCGGGTCTCGCGATCTGGAAGCCCGTGCAGCTCGCCTGGCTGACCGCACTGTTCGGCGGATTCCAGGGCGCGCGGCTGGCGCACTTCATCGGCATGGCCTGCATCGTCGGCTTCCTGCTGGTCCATGTCGCGCTGGCGCTGCTGGTGCCGCGCACGCTCCTCGCCATGATCGCCGGCGGGCCGCAGGTGACGCGGCGGCGCCGGCCTTCCTCCACGCAACCGGCGGAGTAGACCGACATGACGAAGCCTTTGTCCCCTTCGCGCTTCCGCCCCGCGACCCGCCCCGATCCGCGGCTGCTGGAAGAATACGCCCCGCTGCTGCGCTCAGCGGAACGCCGCATGCTGCTACGGGGCAGCCTCTCGCTCGGGGCGCTCGCGATGCTCGGTGGCTGCAGCGGCAGCGATGCCCAAGGTGTGCAGGCCGTCCTGCGCGGCATCTCCCGCTTCAACGACCGGGTGCAGGCCTGGCTGTTCGACCCGAACCGCCTCGCCCCGACCTATGCTGAGTCGATGGTGCTGAAGCCGCCGCGCTTCAACGCCTTCTACGATGTCGACGAGGTCGTCCCGGTGGATGCTGCGGGCTGGCGCCTGGAACTCGCCGGTCGCATCGGCGAGCGCCAGGCCTGGACACTGCCGCAGATCATGGAACTGCCCGAGCGGGAGATGATCATCCGCCACATCTGCGTCGAGGGCTGGGACTATATCGGGCAGTGGTCCGGCGTGCCGCTGCGCCTCTTCCTCGAACGCATCGGCGCGGATCTGCGCGCACGCTATGTCGCGTTCCGCTGCGCCGACGGCTATTGGGGCAGCATCGACATGGCGACAGCACTGCATCCGCAGACGTTGCTCGCGACCAAGTATGCGCGCGAGCCGATGGCCGATCCCTTCGGCTTCCCGCTGCGGCTGCGCACCGCGACCAAGCTCGGCTTCAAGAACCCGAAATGGATCACGTCGATCGAGGTCACCAATGCCTACCCCGGCGGCTTTTGGGAGGATCGTGGCTTCAACTGGTTCAGCGGTCTCTGATGCGGGCCGCCCAGCAGCGAGCGCCGCTGGCGCGCCTCGCGCCACCACCTGCTCTCGCGCCGATAGGAGCCGGGGACCTGAACCTCTCGGAGAGCACGGCACGAAGCCTGCGGCTGGAGGAGCTTCTGGTGATCGCCGACGCCGATGCGCGGCTGAGCGACCTGACCCTCGACTATGGGGACAAGGCGGGCCTGCCCGCGCTGCGCGAGATCCTGGCCGCGCAATGCGGCGTCACGCCGGGTGCCGTGGTCACCGTGCCAGGGACGATGCTGGGGCTTCACCTGCTAGCGCGCGCGGTTTGTGGTGATGCGGGCGAGGCCCTGCTGGTTACGCCATGCTATGGCCCCATGCGCACCGTCCTGGAGCAGGCCGGGGTCGCAGTGCGTCCGGCCCGGCTGCTCTTCGAGGAGGACTACCGCCCCGATGTCGCGCGCATCGCGGCGCTTCTGCGGCACGAAACGCGCCTGGTTGTCCTGGCGGACCCGAACAATCCAAGCGGCGTGCGGATGCCGCGTGCGGCGATACGCGATCTGCTCGCGGCCATGGCGCGCCGCGCCCCGCGCGCAAGACTGTTCATCGACGAGACCTATCGCGAGGCGACACATGGCGGCCCCGCGCAGCCGAGCGCGGCCGACCTCGATCCGCGGATCATCACAGCGGGCTCGCTGTCGAAGGCGCATGGCGCACCCGGCTTGCGTATCGGCTGGTTGACCGTGCCCGACACCGCGCTGCGTGAACGGCTGGTCGCTGCCAAGGAAGCTCTGATCCTCTCAGGCTCGGTGCTCGATGAAACCCTCGCGGCCGCCTTGCTGTGTCGACCAGAGGGGTTGCTGCTTGAACGGCGCCGCGCGCTCGGCGTCGCACTGGAGATGGTCGTGCGCTGGCACGCGGCGCATAAGGAAGTTCTCCAGATGGTGCGTCCCGAGGTGGGAGCTCTTTGCTGCCTTCGGCTGCATCCTGAGCGCGTGGATTCTGAGGGCGTATCGCGGTTCTGGTCGACCTTGACGCACGGACAGCTTCGCCTCGCCCCCGGGCCCTGGTTCGGTGAGGAACAGCGTGTGTTCCGCCTCGGTTTCGGGCATTTGCCGCCCGCCGGCCTGAGGGTCGCATTGCGCGCTCTGTCGCGGGTACTCGACGACGCGGTCTGACGTGACTCGTGCCGTTGCGGCGCTGCCTTGCATCGCCGCCGACGCCAAGATCGAGGAGATTATTCATGCGGCTTCTGGCTGTTGCGCTTGGCATCGGATTGACCCTGCCGGGCCTTGCGATGGGTCAATCATCGCATGCCGGCGCCGCCTCATCCGGCCAGGTGGGCGCGCCGGTCCAACGGAGCGAGGTGGCGCGGGCGCGCTACCCCCAGCCGGTGCGCGTCGGCGACCTCATTGGGCGGCAGGTTCTCGAGGACGTGCCGCAGCAGCGCGTGCTCGGGCGCGTGGCAGGTGTACTGCGTGATGCCGAAGGCAGGGTGAGCATCCTGGTGGATTGCTGCGGCATCCTCGGCATCGGCATTCGCCGCGTGTCGTTGTCCAGCGACACCATGACTTTGCTCGGCCAGTTCGTGGTTGCGCGCGGCTTCGATCACCAGCTTCTCGCTGTACTGCCGCAGGCATCGCCGAAGCCCGATGAACTGCTACCCGCGGAGGCGATCATTCGCGTCGGGCTGGGTCGCAACTGATGCGGGTGGCGCGGGCACAACGAGACGTTCGGCTGTCCTACTGGAAGAGCCGGTGTCCCGCAGAGCAGCGCCGGCGCCGCCGCCGGCAAGCCATAGAGTCGTAGGGCCTCGACCTCGATCTGCCCGTCGAAGCCGACGATGCCGATCTGCGTGAAGGCCACCGCGGGACCGAGTCACACCGTCATGCGCTTGTCGAGCGATGCGTCGGCCATCGCAGCGCCGCCAGTCCAGGCCCTGGAAGGCACATTCCACAGCAGCGTGGTGATCGACGCCAGCATGTCGCTGACGACGTTCTCGCGCATGTCCATCGCCGCATCGAAGTAGCGCACGAAGATCCGACTGTCGGGCACTGAGATACTTGGGCCGCGAAAACACCAATCAGTTCGAGAGCCAGACAGATAACGGTGACCCGCTGGAATTCCATCCTGCCCACTCGAGGGAGGGCTGGTCGTAGACTATTAGTCAACTCGGCGTCGCGCCAAACGCAGGCCGGCGGTGGCCAGTTGGGCGCTCAACATGGTTTGGCGCACGTCGTCCTTCCCTCCCGGCGCGCTGCTTATACGGGCTGTGGTGAGCGTAACATGAAGCACGCGGCCCGTGCCGCCGCGTGATGATCCGGCAACAAGCGCCGTCGAGAACGCCACACCGCCGACATGCGGCGAAGTCCACGAGATAGGCGATCATGACGACGTACAAAGAGATTCTTGGCACCGCCGGAGACGATTGGCTGTTGGGCACCGTCCATGCCGACGTGATCCACGGCGGGGACGGCCACGACGTGATCTACTATCGGGGCGGCCCGGATTCCGGCGACCTCCTTTACGGCGATGCCGGTAACGACACGATCCATGGCGGGAGCGGGACCAGTTTGCTGCACGGCGGCGATGGCGACGACCTCCTGATCGGCGGGACGCGGGGCGACCGGATGGTTGGCGGCGCCGGCAATGACAAATTGATCTTCAGCGGTGGGCCGCATGAATCCGGCTTCGGTGGCGCGGGCGACGACATCTATGTGAATGTCGGGTCGAAGACGTCCATCGAAGAGAATGCGGGCGAGGGCAGCGACACCATCCTGTTCAACAACACCGCGGTGGACGCGGCGTTCCTCCTGCGTGAGAACTTCGAGAATCTCGTCGTGATGAACAGCCAGGGCGTGCTGGTGAAAGGCCAGCAACTCGACAACGCCATCGCCGGCCATGATGGCGCGGACACTATCTTCGGATTCGATGGGGACGATTCGCTGCGCGGCGGGGGTGGCAAGGACGAATTGTGGGGTGGCGACGGCGACGATGTCATCGATGGCGGCTTGCAGGCTGACCGGATGATCGGCGGCGCGGGCGACGACACTTTTGTCGTGGACGATGCCGGCGACGAGGTGATCGAATCCGCCGGTCAGGGCGCCGACGAGATCCGTACAACGCTCGGGACCTATGCGCTGGGTGCGAATGTCGAGAACCTGACTTTCACCGGACTCGGCAACTTCGACGGCACGGGCAATGCGCTGGCCAATGTCATCACAGGCGGCGTCAGCGCCGATGTGATCGCGGGCGCGGGAGGCAATGACCGGATCTTCGGAAATCTTGGCAATGATCGGCTGTACGGCGATGCGGGTAACGACATGCTGGACGGCAGCATGGGTGCGGACTGGCTCCATGGCGGCATCGGCAACGACACCCTGCTCGGTGGCGAGGGTATGGATCTCCTCTACGGCGAGGATGGTCACGACTCACTCGATGGCGGCACCGGCGCTGATGCGCTCTATGGCGGTGCGGGCAACGACACGCTGAAGGGTGGCGACGGCAACGATAAGCTCAATGGCGGGCTCGGGGCCGACAAGCTCCATGGTGGCGACGGCGCCGACGTTTTCATCTTGAGTACCATCGGGGACAGCACCCTGAATGCGCGCGACACCGTCTTCGCCTTCACGCATGGTGTGGACAAGCTGGACCTTTCGGCGATCGACGCGGATGTGACCCGCGCCGGCAATCAAGCCTTCCACGCGGTCGATGACGGCATGATCTTCGCCAGCCCAGGTGATCTCAGCATCACCTATGAGGGCTTCAACGCCCTGGTACAGGGGGACGTGGATGGCGACGGCGGGTGGGACTTCCAGATCATGATGGCCATGGGAATGGGCATCACGATCGACGACATCATCCTGTGACCGAAGACCGGTGCGAGGGACGTTGTTCCTGGACGACGTGGCAGAGCCGTCTCTGTCGCACCGGCCGAAGCTCTTGCGCTTGATCCGGGAGCGGCGCTTCCAGCGTGTTGGCGGGCGCGAGACGTTGACGCTCGGCGCCCGCACCGTCGCCGCGACCAATGCCGAACTGTCGGCGCGCGTCGCCGACGGACGGTTTCGGGACGATCTCCATTTCCGGCTCGGATTGAGCGCTGACGCGGAAGAACGCGCGAGGACGGCCAAGGCATAGCCACAAGTAGTGCCTTGTCCGGAGGCGCGTGCACTCCCTACGTCGAGATTGACGCGCGTCAAGGGTCACGTCGAGGGAGGGGACCAACATGCGACGTTGCTGATCATCCAGTAGATTGCGACGCGGCTGACAGGCGCAACCCTGTTCACGACCGACCAGCGGTCGTTGCCCGGTGTTGAGCGGATGCGTCGTGGAGGGGATGTGCTACCATGCGCGGCGGAATGAGAGACCGCGTGCGACACATCGGCCCCCTCGTCATCGTCCTAGGCGGGCTCGGTTGCCTGATGGGTGGCTGTTCCGATGCATCAATGCGTCGGATGGTGCCTCGCTTCCTGGAAGGTCCATCCGACGAGCGGCCTTCCTGGCTTCGCGAGACCCCTCAACAGCCCGAGCGGTTACCTGCGCCTCAAGGATGGGGTGGTGACTACCTTGGGTGACGCCCCACTTGGAAAGCAATCAGCCTTCTTCGGCGCAAATTGACTCGCGCGGTGAGCGAAAGTCTCGCGCCCTGGCATCTGGACCTGCCTTGACCCCGGCTTCCGGCCGCTTCGCCTCATCCGCCCATTCCAGCCGCCGCGAGGCGATCAGATGAACGATCGGCATCTCGGCATACTGGCCCTCCCGCTCCACCCGGCCCTCCACGATCATCAGGCCAGACGTCAGCAGCGTGACGCGATCGCGTTCAGCGATGTGGGTATAAGCGACCACGTTGGCGGTTAGGCTCCACTCGTCCTCGACGATGACGAAGATTACGGCCTCGGCGGTCATGGGCTGCTGACGCATCGGCACCGGTCCCGGGATGCGGACACGCCGGCCGGACGGCGCACGGGCCAGCGTGCGGGTATCGTCGTAGCGCAGGCGAGCCCGGAGCAGCGCCAGCGGATGCCGGTGAAGGCTCAGGCTCGTCGTGCTGCAATCGCGTTCGATCGCGTCGCCCTCCGGCACGACCGATAGACTTGAAGCCGTTTCCTGGATCAGAGGTTGGGCGTTCGGCTGCTCTGCTGCCATCGCTGCGCCGCGGCGGTCAGCACCGTCTCGGCGCGGCGCGACGCGCCGTCCAGGAGAGAGAGATTGCTGCGCACTTCCGGATCGGCAAACGCCCGGGCGGGCCTGCATCACCCCGCAGATGCGTCGGCGCGGCTCTCGCCTTGAGCACGACGAAGCCGCTGCGCTGCAGGTGCTCGACGAGGTGCTCCGCCGCCAGGTTGGCGGCGAACTCCCACCCACCCGGGACCGGATCGCCGCGTGCATCGAAGCGCAGTGCATAGGCCAGGGATTTCGCAATCTCCCGAGCACTGGCGGGAGCGAGGTCGGCGGTCGGGATGGGCGGGATGGCGAGGGGGTCGGCTGGCATAGGCCGACCATGACTCACGGCATGGAACGAATCAAGAACACTATAATGGTGCCTCGCCAGCAGAAATCGCACGGGTCCGAGGACGCGAGGAACAGGCGCTGCGGATCGGCGCTGCGTTGCGCGCGCGGCATTGATCCGACAATCTGCCACCACTGCCTTTCTAGGCTGCTCGGCCCGTGGATGTTTCCGTCGCCGCCCTAATAGGTCCCGGTCCTGACGGGCTGGGATACCTGGGCCGTCGTCGCTTCGCCCGTCAGCATGGCCCGCATACCGGCGCCGTTCTTGCGCCACCAGTCGTACAGGATTCGCACATCCCAGCCGATGCAGAAGTGCTTCACCCCCATCTCAAGATACGGCTTCGCACCTGAGATATCAGCCAGTTCCACGCGTGGATGCTTACCCATCTTCAGCGCCGTCTCGATCGTCCTGCGTTCAGCCTTCACCACGTCCGGATGCGATCGCTGCCCCGTCAACCCCAGGCTCATCGAGTAGTCGGATGATCCGAATTGCACCATATCGATGCCGGGAACCGCGAGGATCGCTTCCAGGTCATCCACGCACTCGCGCTTCTCGACCATGATGGCGATGACCACTTCATTCAGGGCGTCGACATAGGCCGGCGAACCGCCCTCCAGCACGGTGCCGACATCGCGCCGCATGCCGACACCGAGCCGGCCGCCCGTGCCGGGGGTCTCGGCGCGCACCGCAGCAACGCACGCCTCAGCATCGGCCACGGTCCGAATATCGGCGAACAATACGCTCTGGAAGCCAGACCCGATCGCGCGCATCGCCTGATGCGTGTACTGCTTCTGCTCGACCTTGATCATGCCGGCGAGGTTCTTCAACTCGAACGCGCGGCCGAGATTGTCCAGGTCATGCAAAGTGAAGGGCGCGTACTCGGCCGTGAACTCGACATAGTCGTAGTTCTCAGCGTCGCCGATCAGTTCCACCAGCGTCGGCCAACTGGACAGGATATGCGTGCCGATCGTCGGCTCGCCGGCGTTAAGCTTCTGGCGCAAGCGGTTGGCGCGCATGATGTTGTTTCCCCCTACGGACCAAGCGTTATCGGGGAGTGTGGTCCGATCGAGGGGTGCGCGCAATCTGGCCCATGACGAGTAGCCGCGTGCACGGCAGTCCAGGTGACCGCTCCGTCAAGGCTTCAGCAGGGTTTCGCGGACCCGCTGAACGGGCGGATCGCTCTTTTCCCTGAATATGTCGGCGGCGGGCCAGCGTCGCCCGAAATCCCGACCGCCTGTCGTCTTTGTCGGAGGCGACATCGGAGTATTCAGCCACCAGCGCTCAGCCCCGCGTGGCGACGAAGGACGGGGTGCTGGCCCGCTGGGCCTCCAGGCCCAGCCCGACCGCGAGGCGGGGTGCCTGGGCGCCAC
Source organism: Roseomonas sp. (assembly GCA_041914265.1). GTDB lineage: Bacteria > Pseudomonadota > Alphaproteobacteria > Acetobacterales > Acetobacteraceae > Neoroseomonas. Next base: position 2,417 of record JAYSDS010000068.1, on the reverse strand, counting down.
GGCGCATCAGTCTGCCGCCGGCAGCGTGTCGGACACGCGCCATCGAGGTTGAGGCTGCGGCGTCGAGCAACAGCACGGTCCGGCTGATGGCGCGCAACATTCCGCCCATCGCGACCTGCGATCTCGGATCGGCACCGCTGGCAGTGCGGATGATGAAGCAGCGGCCGTCGTAGTCCTGCGAGCCGATCCCGCCACGTGCGGTGCGGCGGCGCCATCGCATGGTCCGCGCGCCTTGGCCTTGGCGCTGCAATCTCCGGGCGGTGAAGGGTAGTGGTGTCGCGCCGGATCGTCCAACAAGTACAAGGGGCCGCGCCAAGGCGACCCTCTTGGCCGATCCGACGGCGACCTATCGGATCACAATGGGTTCGAGCCCATGCCGCGCCGCAGCACGCGCGAGAGTTCCATCGCCACGAACGTCGGATACGAAACGGTTCACCTCCACCAGCCAAGTCTGGTCGCCCTTCGCGACGGCATAGGCGTAACGCGTCTCCCCAAAAGCACCGGGCGGGTCGATGACGCGGACCCAGTCATCGCGCAGCCCCGCGTCGGTGATCCGCAGCAGTCGGGTCCGGCCGTTGATCTGCCAGCTGTCGCGCGCGTCAGTGGCGCTCGCGTGCTCGTCGCTGAAACGGAGGGACGGCAGGGCTCTCTCTCCTGGCGCGTCTCTCCAAACCTCGGGACTTTGGCGATCCAGTCGACAAGGTCTAGATGCTTGTTTTGTATCAGCTTTCGGTGGTCGCCTCGTGCTGAAGTTCAGCAATCGGACTGCCGGGCAGTAAATCCTGGGCGCCGAACTTTCTCCCCACTCAACGGGAGGGCGCCGCAGGTGATCCCTGCGACGCCCCAACAAGTTACTTCGGTCGGCCAGCCCCGTTCTTCGTCGGGTCGGTCAGGACATACCCCATGCCCGGCTTGGGCGTGGGGGGGGAAGCGGCTCGCCGCGAACCACCGTCCGCTCGTCGCCCGTGCGTCCGCCGCGCGGGCCGACTTGCTCATACTGACCGGATCGCGGGGCGTTCTGCCCCGGCTTGTATCGATCGCCCATGATACCTCGCTGATGCGATCGGCGCAGTTTCCACTGGCCTTCCCGATTCCGCCTGCCTTACTGGCACTCGACTCGTTGATTCGGAACGGGTTGGCCACCTGCGAGGGTGCGCCATCACCTCGCCGGATCTCCTTTTGAGGTGGGGCAATGCCCTGCCCCTTTATTTTTGCTCGACCATCAAGCGGCTGACCTCCCCAGCTCCGAGCAGCGGGGCGAACTTCCGGTAGTCCTTGGTCTCGTACCGGATTCGGCCAGCCACGATGGCTTGGTGAACACCCAGCTTCTGCGCGAAAGCTGAGATCCGGGCGTAGCTTGGCGTTCGGGTGAGCTTTGCTGCGTCCCACTCGGCCCTTGGAATGAGCGCTTCCTCGGCCGCGAGATCGGCCTCCTGTTCACGCTCATCCTCGTTTCGCGCGGGGGTGTCCCGCAGATCCATATCGTCCAGGAAGGCGTCGGTTGCGGCATGCAGGTGCTGGCCGACATGGGCGAGTTCATGCAGCAGGCAGAACCAAAAATTGTCGAGCCGATCGTGACGTAACGTGAGCGCCACCACCGGCGCATTTGCGTCCGCGACCATCAGCGCGGCGCCGTCGAGGTAGGTCCGCCTCAGATGAGGTACAAAAAGAAGGTGGATGCCGTGTCGCGCGAGTTCCTGCTGCGCGGCAAGCGGCCCATCCACACGCGCGCTCAGATGCGCGATGCCCGTCAGGAACTCCTTTGTGACCGCACCCGGTCGATAGGTGACGGAGAGTGGATGAGCGCGCGCAATCTCAAGGACCCGCATCGTCCAGGCGAACAGGGCGTATGGATCGGCCTTCGCATTCGGGCTTCGGCCGTCACCGCGGCGCCAGAGTGGCGTCGGCACGGCCCGCATGCCGCCCGCTGCCATCAACAGGCTGCGGCCAATCTCCTCCGCCCTATCGCGCACCCGACCGACAGCCTCGCACCAGCCCAGCTTGCCCATCTCGACAAGCGGGAGGCGGTTCCACTCAACCTGAGACGCATCATCATCGATCGCGCTGGGCTCGAGGTCGTCCGATTGCTCCTGCAGCAGGACCTCGGCCGGGATGCCCAGGTTCTTGTGAAGCGCGCGGATCATTGCCAGGGAAAGCGGCCGCTTCCCTGAAAGCACCTCAGACACCTTCCCCCGGCTGCCAATGTGCGGCGCAAGGTCCCGCGGCTCGAGCCCGAGCTGCTCCATGCGGAAGCGAATCGCTTCCACCGGCGTCGGCAGCGCGATGGGGAGGTGCTTACGCTCGTAGGCCTCGACCAGATCCGCGAGGACGGCAAGCTCATCGCTGTCCGCAGCGCAGCGATCTGACCTGCCCCTGCGTGGGGATCCACGGGCTATGAGAGAGTTGGCCCATGTTCT
>JAYSDS010000067.1:0-30376 GCA_041914265.1 Roseomonas sp. | reverse complement strand
ACCCTACCGGGCAACAGGCACCGCTCGCGAGACTTACAAGGGGCGGAGCCCCTCCGAGGACGACGGCGAAGGAATAGGGGCAATCAGGAAGGCCCTTCGGCCTTTGCGGGAGAGAGTCTGAGAAGGGCAAAGCCCCCCTCGCTTCCACCGTTCCGAAGAAAGGCCGACCGCCCTCAGGCCGAGATGACGATGGCGTTCGACCGCGGCCCTTCGCCATCGACCCAGATCAGGTTCCGCCCGCCCCGTTTCGCGGCATAGAGGGCACGGTCCGCAGCGTGCAGGGCAGTGTCCAGCGCCCCGCTCGGATCCTCCTCGGTCCCGAGGACGGCAACGCCGGCGCTCAGCGTCACCGTGCCGTCGCCGGGATGCGGCACGCGGGCGGCCACCAGGCCGCGCAAGCGCTCGGTCGCCAGCGCGGCGGCGCCCGTGTCGGCCCCGGGCAGCAGCAGGGCGAATTCCTCGCCGCCCAACCGCCCGACGACATCGGCATCGCGCACCGCCTCGGCGATGATGGCGGCGACGCTGCGGAGCACCACGTCGCCGGCGGCGTGGCCGTGCTCGTCATTGACCGACTTGAAGTGATCGAGGTCGAGCATCACCACCGCGCAATCCCCGCCATTGCGCCGCGTCACGGCGATGGCCGGCAGGGCGCGCGCCCGGAAGCCGCGGCGGTTCGGCAGCCGCGTCAGCGGATCGGTCAGCGAGAGGGTGGCGAGTTCCAGCTCAAGCGAATCACGGCGCCGCCAGCCTTCGATCAGCAGCAGGAAGAAGGCGGGGACCAGCACGTCCAGCCCCACCCAGAACCAGTCCAGCAGCCCGTTCTCCGGCACCTTGCCTTCGAAATAGGCCATCGCCGCGTCCATGCCGGTCAGCCCGGCGAAACCCAGCAGCAGCATGGCGCCGAACAGGCGCAGGGCCCGACGCAGGCCGAGATTCGGAACCGTCATGGCCTGCCGCGCACCGAAGGCGAACGCCGTCAGCGCCAGCAGGCCCGTGACCGCGCGCATCACTATGTGCAGCAGCACATCCCAGGGCATGGGGCGACCCCATCAATCCAATGCGCGCATAATGAAATTCCAATGTTGCGGAAAGACTGCCGCCGATCACATCGCGGCGGACCAGCCGATCCGCCCCACCGTTCCGCAGGCATTGCACTCGGCTTTCCAGCTTCCGTGCTCGGCCCCGCAGGCGGTGCAGCGCCAGCGCGGGGCGCCCGGCGCGTCGGCCGCGCCGCGCAGCCAGCGCGCCTGGGCGGCGCGGGCATCGGCGGTGTCGCCATGCTCGGCCTCCTCCAGCTCGGCGAGCAGCAGGTAGGCCCGGCGATCCGCCGCACCCGCGGCAATGAGGGCCTCAAGCTCCGCCCGCGCCCGGCCGGTCAGCCCGGCATCCAGCGCGACCCGCGCCATCAGCAGCCGGCTTTCCAGATGGTCCGGGTTGCGATGGGTCAGGTCCTCGACCGATTTGATGCGGGCGAGCGGCGCCGGCGTATCGGCGATCCAGGCCAAGCCGATATCGGGATGCGGCGCGGCCTGCCAGGCCTGCTGCAGGACGGCGCGGGCCTTGCGCGCGCTGCCGGTCGCCGCGAACCGCTTCGCATGGGCGATGGCGCCGGGCGCGAAGGCCGGATCGGCGGCGAAGGCCTGCTTCTCCAGATCGGCGGCGCGCGCCGGGTCGGTTTCCTGCTCGGCAGCGGCGAGCGCCAGGGCCGCGCGTGGCCCGTCGGGCGGGGACAGCGCCAGCGCCTCACGCCAATCATGGGTGCGCAGGGCGAGAAGCTGCCGCTCCTCCCGCAGCCAGGCCGCGCCGGGCTGGGCAGCCTCGGCTTCCTTGGCCAGGCGATGGGCGGATTCCCAATCCTCCCGCTGCATCGCCTGGCGCAGCAGGCCGCGCAGGCCGAGGAAACGGGAATCCGGCCGTTCGGCCAGCGCCTTGAAGGCGTCGGCGGCCATGTCCTCGCGCCCCGACAGCCGCGCCGCCTCGGCGGCGAGCAGCAGGGTCTGCGGCGTGTCGCCCAGCAGGTGCCGGGCGCGACGGACCTCGATGCGCGCGGCTTCCGCCGTGCCAGCGGCGAGCGCGACCAGCGCCCGGGTCACGGCCGCATCGCCATCCGCCCGGCGCCGTTCGGCGCGCGCGCCGCGGCGTCGGCCGGGAATGCCACGGACATGTCGCAGCACCGCGAAACCGCCATGCAGCAGCAGATAGGCCACGACCAGCCCCAGGATGACGATCGGCAGGCCGATGCCGATCCAGACCTCACCGACCTGCACCTCGACGGTGCCGCCGGTCTCGGCCATCCAGAAGGCGAGCGCGGTGACGGCCGCGAGGCCGATCAGAACCAGGATTGCGCGACGCATGCCTGAACGCCCCTCAGCCCGCAGCCAGGGTGGCGAGGGCGGCGCGCGCGGCCTCCAGCGCGCGGGCCTGGGCGATCCAGTCGGCCATCGCAGCCTTGGCCGAAGCCGGCAGGCGGTCGAGCCGCGCGATCGAGGCCTCGATGTCTCCGGCTTCCAGCGCACGGCGGGCGCGTTCGATCTCGGCGGCCGCGGCATCGCCCCAGACCACCTGCTCGCCGCGCCGCACGGTCACGAGGCCCGACAGGCGCGAGGTCGCGGCGTCGAGCAGCCCCTGGCCCTGGCCGGGCTCGCTGGCAGCGCGGGCCGCGCGCGCGGCGGCCTCGAAGGACAGGCGCAGGCCGGATTCGGTCGGCGGCGCGACCGTGGCGAAGCGCGTCAGCGCTTCGGGCGCGGTCGGCAGGGCGGCGAGGGCCGGGCCAAGCGGCTGCCCGCCATCCAGGCGCAGCCGCAGCGCGTCGAAGGCAGCGAGGCGGGTCGCCCGGGCCTCGACCGCCGCGACGCGGGCCTGGGCCTGTTCCAGCGTCGCGATGCGCGTCGCGAGCCCGGATTCGGCCCCACGCAGCCGTGTCTCGAGCGCGGTGGAGGCGGTGGCGATGCGTTCGGCCTCGGCGCGTTCGGCGGCAGCCAGGCGATCCGTGACGGTGCCGGCGAGTTCCTGGGTGCGGCGCATCGCCTCGGCATCCGCGGCCTGCTGGCGCGCGGCGACGGCGTCGAGCCGTTCGGACAGCCGGTCGGCGCGGTTGGTCAGCCCTTCAACAGCGGCGCGCGGGGCGAAGCCGGCGGGGTCGGGAATGGGGCGGGACAGGGCCTCGGAGGTGCGGGACTCGGCGGCGGCGACGCGGCCGGCCAGCCCTTCCACCCGGCCTTCCAGCGGCCCGAGATCCGGCACGGCCGGGATGGCGGCGATGCGCCGCTCGATGGCGGACAGGTCCGGCGGCGGGCGCGTTTCGAGCGCAGCGAGGCGGCGTTCCAGCGGCGCGAGATCCGGCGCGGGCCGTCCCTCCAGCGCCGCCATGCGTGTCCGCAGCGCCTCGATGTTGCGGATGCGGCCTTCCAGCGCCTCGAGTGCGGCGACCCGCGCCTCCATGGCGGCGATCGCCTCCGCCGAGGGGCTGGGCGGCGGCGACGGCCGCGGCGTGACCCATAGCCAGGCCGCGGCCAGTACCAGGACCAGCCCGCCGACCAGGAGCGGCAGGGCGGCGGGGTCCAGGAATCGGCGAAGCGGGGGTTTGGGCGTCTCGGTCATGCCGTTCCTCATGCTGCGCCGCGACGGGCGGCGGGGTGGGGGGGGTGTATAGCACCGCTGCGACGGATGGCGCCCCTGCGCCGGATCAAGCCGGCGGCGAACCGAGACTCGCCGGCAGGAACGCCGGGTCGGGGCGCGGCGTTGTCTCGATGGAAGCCCATGGCAGGACGGCCAGGGCCTGCGCGATACGGGGGCTGATGGCGATGGCGCGGATGCCGCGGGCCGCGTCGGCCAGGCCGGCCTGGCGCAGCAACGCGATCGTGATCCGCGCCCCGCGCGGCGACGTGAAAAGCGCGGCGGCCACCCGCCCCGCGGCCAGGGCCTCGCAGGCCGGCTCCGGCAGTGCGCCCGCCGGCGCGGCGGCATAGACAACCCGGCGCAGGACGCGGAAACCGCGCCCGCGCAGCGCCGCCGCGAGTTCCGCGCCATAGCCGCGCCCGACCGCGAGCAGCTGCGCCCCCGCGGCGGGATCACGGCGGGCCGCCGCCGCCGCGGCCAGCGCCGCGGCATCGCCCCCGGCACCCCGGACATCGGCAAAGCCCCGGGCGCGGGCCTCGGCGGCGGTGCCCTCGCCTACCGCCAGGACTGGCATCGCGACAGGCGGCAGGGCCCGCGCGGCGGCGCGGGAGGGCAGCAGCAACGCCTGGGCGGGCGGGAGCGCCATAGGTGGGCAGGGCCGCAACAGCAGCGCTGGCGCCAGCACCGGCACCCAGCCGAGCGCCGCACAGGCCGCGGCGGTCTCGGCGGCGCCCGGGTCGGGGCGGGTGACGAGGACGGCGGGGGTCATGAAGGAGACCACTGAAGAAGGGTGGAACCAGCGGCGGTCTTGCGTCCTCCGGACCTCCTTCGCCAAAAACTAAGAAGCCTCCCAGAGCCTCGATTCGGCCCCGAAGACGGGAACCGGAGAGACCCCACCCCTACGTCCGCCAGGCCACGGTGTGGCCTGGACCGCCGGAACCTGGCGCCGGGCGGGGTGCCAATGCTGAACCCTTGCTGCACGCTTCGGGCGCCAGAGCGCGTCTCGGCACCATTCCGGCCGTGATGCACGGCGCCAGGTGGAGGTTTGCAAAGGCCTTTCGGCCTTTGCTGGGGTGGCTTGGAGGGGCAAAGCCCCTCCAATTCCCACAGCGGAACAGTCAGGAAGACCTTCCAGCCCTCGGCGAGGAGAAGTCCGGAGAGGGACAGCGCCCCTCCCCCCTGCCGCGACACGCGCCGCCCCGTCAGGCGAAGACGTCTGCCGGGCTGTCCCGCCGCAGCGCCCGCCCGAGTTCCGTGCCCAGCCGCGCCGCGTCCCGCGCCGCGCCTTCCTCGGTGCGCTTGAGCAGGAAGGAGCCGTCGGCCCGCGCCACCAGCCCGGTCAGGCGCAGCCTGCCATCCGGCAGCAGCCGCGCATGCCCGCCGATGGGCGTGCGGCAGGACCCGTCCAGCGCCGCGAGCAGGGCGCGTTCGGCCGAGGACACCGCGCGCGCCTCCGGATCCTCGATGGCCGCGAGGAGTTCGTGCAGTTCGGTGTCGTCCGCCCGCACCGTGACGCCGACGATGCCCTGGCCCGCCGCCGGTACCATCACCTCGGGGTCGATCGCGACGCTGCCCTCGGGGTTCAGCCCCATGCGGCGCAGCCCGGCCAGGGCCAGCATGGTCGCGGCCGCCTCGCCTTCCGCCAGCTTGCGCAGCCGCGTCTGGACGTTGCCACGGAACATGACGACCTGGAGGTCCGGGCGGCGATGCAGCAATTGCGATTGCCGCCGCACCGAGGAGGTACCCACCACCGCACCCTGGGGCAGCGCCGCGAAGGGGTCGGCCGGGTCGCAGGCCGGCAGGGCGGGGCCAGGCAGCAGGCAGTCCCGCGCATCCTCTCGCTTCAGGGTGCAGGCGAGGACGATGCCCGGCGGCATCTCCGTCTCCAGGTCCTTCAGCGAGTGCACCGCGAAATCGACGCGGCGGTCGAGCAGGGCCTCGTGGATCTCCTTCGCGAAGAGTCCCTTGCCGCCGATCTCGGCGAGCTTGCGGTCCTGGATCTTGTCGCCCGAGGTATTGATCGCGTGTTCCTCGAAGGCCTTGGCATCGCGCAGCACGGGGCAGAAGCGCGTGACGCGGTCGAGGAAGTCGCGCGTCTGCCACAGGGCGAGCGGCGAGCCGCGCGTGCCGACGCGCAGCGGCAGGGGCCGGCGGTGCTGCGGCACGGCGGCGACAGGATGGGCAAGGGCCATGCCCGCGTCATAGAGCCTTTTGCGTCGGCGCGGAAACGGTGCTCACGGCCGGCGGCGCCGACCACCGGCATCGCCCCCGATGCCTCGCCACCCCTTCTTTGGCACGGTTCTTGATTACGGTTGCTGCTCATTTGTTGACCACCGCGGGCCGGCGCACCATACAGGCAGGGTGAACGCACCCCTGCCCCATCCCGACCTCGACACCGCCCGCCGCGTCCTGACGTTGGAATCCGAGGCCCTGGCCACGCTGGCCAACGCCCTCGACGACCGATTCACCCGTGCCGTCTCGGTGCTCGACGGCGTATCCGGCCGCGTCGTGGTGTCCGGCATGGGCAAGTCCGGCCATGTCGGGCGAAAGATCGCCGCGACGCTCGCCTCGACCGGCACGCCGGCGATGTTCGTCCACCCGGCCGAGGCGTCGCATGGCGATCTCGGCATGATCGTCGCGGGCGATGCGGTGCTCGCCCTGTCGAATTCGGGCGATGCGCCGGAACTCGCCGACCTCGTGAACCACGCCAAGCGCTTCGGCCTGCCGCTGATCGGCATCACCAGCCGGGCCGAAAGCGCGCTCGGCCGCGCCGCCGACATCGCGCTGATCCTGCCCAAGGTGCCCGAGGCCTGCCCGATGGGCCTGGCGCCGACCACCTCCACCACCATGCAGATGGCGCTGGGCGATGCTCTGGCGGTGGCGCTGCTGACCCGGCGTGGCTTCACCGCGGCCGATTTCCGCGTCTTCCACCCCGGCGGGAAGCTCGGCGCCAAGCTCTCCCGCGTGCGGGACCTGATGCATGGGGCGGAGGAACTGCCCCTCGCCCCGCCCGAGACCACCATGGATGCCGCCATCGTCGCGATGACGGCCCGGCGCTTCGGCTGCCTCGGCATCCAGGGGCCGCATGGGGAGCTGCTCGGCATCATCACCGATGGCGACCTGCGTCGCGGGCTCGAAGCCGGCGGCGCGACGACGCTGCTCGGCCGTATCGCCGGCGAGGTGATGACGCGCGACCCGCGCACCATCGGACCCGACGCGCTCGCCGCCGAGGCGCTGCGCGCGATGAACGGGCCGCCGCGCCCGATCACGACGCTGTTCGTGGTGGATGAGGCACGCCGCCCGCTCGGCATCCTGCACATCCACGACCTTCTCCGGGCCGGGGTCGCATGACCCGACGCGAGGAGCCGCGCATCGCCGCCGCCCTGCCCACGCGCGGGTCAGGGCCAGCGGCGCCGCGGCGCCTGCTTCAGCCCTCGCGGCAGCGCTGGATCCCCTCGGCCGGGCAGATCGCGCGCCACCGCTTCGTCGTGCGGCTCGCCAAATGGGTGCTGCCGCTGCTTGGCGTCGGCCTGCTGGTGGGCATCGCGATCTGGCCCGAGCTCGACCGGATGGAGGACCGCGCCCGCGTCTCCTTCCGCCGCGTCATCCAGGCCGCGCCGGATGCCGTGCGGGTGGTCGATCCGCGCTACCAGGGCCTCGACGAGCAGAACCGGCCCTTCACCGTCACCGCGAACACCGCGACACAGACCGAGGACCCGGACATCGTGGATCTTGAGCGGCCCCGCGCCGACATCCTGCTGACCGACGGATCCTGGATCCTGCTGGAATCCGAGGCTGGGCGCTTCGACAAGGGGCGCAACCTGCTCGACCTCTCGAACGACGTCACGCTGTGGCAGGATGGCGGCAACCTCCTCGTCACCGCCGCGGCGCAGATCCAGTTGCGGGAGGGCTCCGCCTCGGGCGACGAGCCCGTCGCCGCGCAGGGTCCCTTCGGCACGCTGACGAGCCAGGGCTTCCGCCTGATCGATCGCGGCCAGGTCGTCATCTTCACCGGCCGCTCCCATGCGGTGCTGGAGGGCGGGCAATGAGGCGCGGCATTCTCGGCCTGGCGACGGCGCTCGTTGCCTCGGCGGCCGTTGCGCAGGGCATCGACCTCAGCCAGGGCGGACCGATCGACGTCACCGCCAATGACGGCATCGAGTGGCGCCAGCAGGAACAGGTGGTCATCGCCCGCGGCGAGGCGCGCGCGACCCGCGGCGGCGTCACGGTCGAGGCCGACCGGCTGCTCGCGCGCTATCGCCCGCGCGGCAACCAGGACGCCGCCGCGGCGCCCCGCGCCCCGGCCGAAGGGCCGGCCGGCGGCGGCGAGATCTGGCGCCTGGAAGCCGAAGGCAATGTCGTCGTCACCTCCGCCACCGACCGGGCCGAGGGCGACCGCGCCATCTACGACATGGACCAGGCGGTGATGGTGATGACGGGGGGCAATCTCCGCCTCGTCACGCCGGACAACACGCTGACGGCGCGCGACAGCATCGAATACTGGGCGCAGCGCCGCATGGCGGTGGCGCGCGGCAATGCCGTGGTCGTCACCAATGATGGGCGGCGCGTGCGCGCCGATACGCTGGTCGCCTACTTCGCCGAGAATTCGGCGCCCGGCGCGCAGCAGCAGCCGCGGCCGCAGCAGCCCCGCGCGCAGGTCGCGTCCTCGCCCGTGCCGGGCCAGTCGGGCGATCCGAACCAGCCATCCTCCATCGAGCGGGTGGAGGCCTATGGCAATGTCGATATCCGCACCGCCGAGGAAGTCGTGCGCGGCGACCGCGGCGTCTACAATCCCAATACGGGCCTCGCGCGGCTGCTGGGCAATGTGCGCATCACCCGCGGCGACAACACCCTGACCGGTCAGGAAGCCATCGTGAACATGAAGACCGGGGTTGCCCGTCTCGTCTCCGCGCCCGGTGCGCGCGTCCAGGGCCTCGTCGTGCCGCAGCAGGGCCAGCAGGGGCTGCCGGGCGGGCAGCCGGGCCAGGACCAGCAGCAGCAGCCACAGCCAGAGGGGCAGCGATGAGCGAGGCGCTGCGCGTGGTGGACGGTACCGGCATCCTGACGGCGCGGGGCCTCGGCAAGCGCTACAAGAAGCGGCCCGTGGTCCGGAACGTCTCGATCTCCGTGAAGCGGGGCGAGGCGGTGGGGCTGCTCGGGCCGAATGGCGCGGGCAAGACCACGACCTTCTACATGATCACCGGCCTCGTTCAGCCCGATGAGGGCCAGGTGGTGATGGACGGGCACGACGTGACGACGCTGCCGATGTACCGCCGCGCGCGGCTCGGCCTCGGCTACCTGCCGCAGGAAGCGTCGATCTTCCGCGGCCTGAATGTCGAGGACAACATCCGCGCCGCGCTCGAGGTGGTGGAACCGATCCGCGACCGGCGGGAGCAGATGCTCGATTCGCTGCTGGCGGAATTCGGCATCTCCCATCTGCGCCGCGCGCCCGCGCTGGCGCTGTCGGGTGGCGAGCGGCGGCGCTGCGAGATCGCCCGCGCGCTGGCCACGCATCCTTCCTACATCCTGCTCGACGAACCGCTCGCCGGCATCGACCCGATCGCGGTCGGCGAGATCCGCGACCTGGTCAAGCACCTCAAGGACCGCGGCATCGGCGTGCTGATCACCGACCACAATGTCCGCGAGACGCTGGAGATCATCGACCGCGCCTACATCCTCCATGACGGCCAGGTGCTGATGGAGGGCAGCCCGCGCGACATCGTCGCGCATGAGGGCGTGCGCCGCGTCTACCTGGGCGAAAGGTTCAGCCTGTAGCTTGCGCACCGTGACCGACCCTGCCGCCTTGCTTGCCTGGTTGGTGCGGCGGGCGCACGCGATGCGGCGTGGGGCCGGCTGATGTCGCTCGCGCCACGGCTCGACCTGCGCCATTCGCAGCAGCTCGTGATGACGCCGCAACTGCGGCAGGCCATCAAGCTGCTGCAATCCTCCAACCTCGAAGTCACCGCCTTCGTCGAGGAGGAGCTGGAGCGCAACCCGTTGCTGGAACGCGACGACCGCGTCGCACCGGGGCCCGATTCCGGGCGCTCCACCGATCCGCTGCCCGCCGCGCCCGAGGTCCCGGACGCCGCGACCGCCGCCGCATCGGACGTGCTGCCGGGCGAGAATGCCACGCCGCTCGATGCCGAATGGGACAATGTCTATGACAGCGGCACGCCGCCCACCGGGCGCGGCGGACGCGCGGATTTCGAGGACGACCTGTCCGGCATCGAGGCGATGGCCGCGCCGGAGAAGAACCTGCGCGAGCATATCGGCGAGCAGGTGCGCCTGACCTTCCCGACGGCGGCCGAGCGCGTCATCGCGGCGAACCTGCTGGCGCTGGTCGATGCCGCGGGGCGGCTGACGATCCCCGACGTGACCATCGCCACCGCGCTGGGCTGCGCGGAGGACCTCGTCACCAGCGTGCGTCGCCGCATGCAGCGATTCGACCCGGTCGGGATGTTCTGCGCCGACCTGCGCGAATGCCTGATGGTGCAGTTGCAGGACCGCAACCGCTTCGACCCGGCCATGGCGGCGCTGCTCGACAACCTCGACCTGCTGGCGCGGCGCGACCTGCGCGGGCTGCAGCGCGTCTGCGGCGTGGATGCCGAGGACATGGCCGAGATGGTGGCCGAGCTGAAGCGGCTCGACCCCAAGCCGGGGGCGAGCTTCGACGCGCCGCCGGCGCCGACCCTGATACCGGACGTGCTGATGCGCCGCGGACCGGGCGACGATTGGATCGTCGAGCTGAACCCCGAGACGCTGCCGCGCGTGCTGATCAACCGCGGCTTTCACGCGCGCGCCATCGTGAGCGCGAAGAACCGCGACGAGAAGGCCTGGCTCGCCGAGCGCTTCCAGACCGCTTCCTGGCTCGTGAAGTCGCTCGAACAGCGCGCCAACACCATCCTCAAGGTGGCGTCCGAGATCGTGCGCCGCCAGGATGGCTTCTTCCGCCACGGCGTCGCCCATCTCCGCCCGCTGATCCTGCGCGACGTGGCCGAGGAGGTGGGGATGCACGAGAGCACCGTCTCGCGCGTCACCTCCAACAAGGCGATCGCGACTCCGCGCGGGACCTTCGAGCTGAAATACTTCTTCACCACCGCCATCGCCGGCATCTCGGGCGGGGAGGCGGTGAGCGCGGAAGCCGTCCGCCATCGCATCAAGGCCATGGTGGAAGCGGAGACTCCGGCAGACATCCTGTCCGATGACGCGATCGTCGAAAGATTGCGCACGGAAGGCGTGGACATCGCCCGCCGTACCGTGGCCAAATACCGTGACGCGCTGCGGATACCATCTTCGGTCCAGCGCAAACGGGAGAAGGCCGTCCCGGCCTGATCCGGTTCAGCCTGAACGGCCCGCGCTGAGGATGCAGGCCGGCGTCCGGTCGCCATGCGGGGCGGCCCCTCCCCTTCACTGAGGAAGGAGGGCAAAGCCCCATGCATGTCACAGTCGCAGGCAAGCAGGTCGAAACCGGAGAAGCGCTGAAAACCCATGTCCGAGACGGGTTGGACGCCATCACGCGCAAGTATTTCGACCACGCGCTGGAAGCGAACGTCACCTTCCACCGCTCACGAGCGCAATTCGCCTGCGATATCAATCTCAAGGCCGGACGCGGACTGACGATGCGAGCCGAGGGCGAGGGCCCCGACGCGCATCGCGCCTTCGAGGAAGCCGCCGAGCACCTGGCCAAGCGCCTGCGCCGATATCGCCGCCGGGTGAACGAACACGCCCGGTCCGCCGCCCCCGAACGCGGCACGCCCGAAGGACGCGAGCGCGTTCTGGAGGTAACGGAAGAGGAGGCCGAGGAAGCCCCCACGACCGTGAACGGCATCGACCACGGCGCCATCATCGCCGAGCACACCACCGAGATCGCCCTGCTCACGGTGGGCGAGGCGGTGATGCGGATGGACCTCGGCCATGTCCCGGTGCTGATGTTCCGCAACAAGGCGACGCGGACGCTGAACGTCGTCTACCGTCGGCACGACGGCCATGTGGGGTGGATCGACCCCGACGGGGCCTGAACCCGCGGCGAAGATGCCACGGCTGGATGCGCCGGGGAGGGGCTTTGCCTCTCCCCGGATCCCGCCCCGGCAAAGGGCGAAAGGCCTTCCCGATCGCCTCCATGGTTCCGCTGGCGAGGAACCGGCACTTGGCGCCGGGCGCAACAATCACTGCTGCCCCCTCCAAATGCGCCAGAGCAGGTTCCGGCGTTCGTTCCTGCAGCAGTACGCGGCCCCGTTTGCAACGCCCCTGGCCTAGTTCCGCTGCCGAAGATCGGAGGAGGGCTCTGCCCTCCTCCGAACCTCCACCCGCCAGGATGCTGGGCATCCTGGACCGCAGGCACTTGGTGCTGGGCGCTACGGCCGCTCTTCCTCCCCGCCGAACACGCCTCGAGCGCAAAGGTGGATTTCGGTACCAGGCCGAGCAGCGGCGCCCGGCGCCAAGTCGAGGTTTGCAAAGGCCCTTCGGCCTTTGCTGGGGAGGTGTCGGAGGGGCAAAGCCCCTCTGACGTCCACAGCGGAATCGGCCTTTGCTCGGGTGGTTTGGAGCGGCAGCGCCCCTCCAACTCCTACAGCGGAGATCGCGGGATCATCATGCATGACGATCTCCCGCCCCGCCTCAGCCCGCCGCCTCGGCCGGCCTTGCGCAGGGTGTCATCGCCGCGACCTTCGCCGCGTCGGCCGGGCTATCGTGCAGCGCGCGCAGTGCCGCTGCCTGGGCGCGGGCGAAGACCGGCGCCGGGGCGAAATCCCCGAGCGCCCGAAGCAATCCCAGATGCGCCTCGGCGAAGGAGGGCTTGGCGTTCGCGGCCTGGCGGAAGCACCCGGCGGCCCGGCCTGGCATGCCGTGATCGTGCAGGAAGCGGCCGAGTTCCACCAGGCCGCCTGCGCGGCCGCCCTGGCCGTCGATCGCGGTGCGGATGAAGGCGCGCGCCTCCACCATCCGGCGGGCCATGAACAGCACCGCGAGTCGTTCGCGCATGGCCAGGGCGCGGACCATGGCGACCTCGCCGGCCGGCGCGCCCAGCGTCGCGGCGAGGGTCCAGAGTCGTTCCGCCATGCGCAGATGCCCCCGCACCGCGGCGGCGCGGCCGACCCACAGATGGACAGGGGCGGATTGGGGCCGGCCGCGGCGCAGATGCGTCCGCAGCGCCCCCGGATCGCCCGCCAGCAGCAGGTCGAGCACCGGTGCGACGATGCGCGTCGAGGTGAAGCGCTGGATCGCCGCGTGCTTCATGAAGTCCAGCCGCATCAGGTGGACGCCAGGCCAATCCTCGACATGGCGCAGATGCAGCGCGTCGGGCTCCCACATCATATCGCCGGCGACGACGGTGAACGGCGGCGGATCCTCCGGCCCGACCAGCATGTCGGCATGCAGGGCCGGGTCGTGATGGTGGCGGAAGCGGCGGTCCCACGGCGCGTCGGCAGGGTCGATGCTGACCTGTGGCGAAACGGCGAAGCCATGCGTCAGGCCGAGCAGCCTGCCGTATTTCAGCACGCCGTACCCGCCCATGCTGAAGCCGTAGCCGATCGCGCGCGGGCGCAGCAGTGACCGGATCGCCGGCGCCGCCGCCTGCATCGATGCGGGCGGATACCAGTGCGGTCGCGTACCGATAATGCCGATCGCCTCGATACCGAGCTTGGCGATCGGCTCACCGGCCCAGATCCAGTCCTCCTTGGGGCGATGACCCATCGCCGCGAAGGTGACCAGGCTGAAATCGGAGGCTCCGGGCCGGTGGACGACCCGGATATCCTCATTCTCGAAGACGATCTGCCCAGTCATCCATGGATTATCGGCCCGCTGGCGTCAGTGCACCAGCGCGGCACCCATCCCGTGCTGGACGATGGCCGCCGTGGCGAGGGCCAGCGTCGGCGCCGCGCCGATCGGCGTGCCATCGGCGGCGTGGATCGAAACGGCCTTCTGGCCATTCACCACCACCGGGCGGGCATAGGCGATGGACTGCGCGCCGTACTGCGCCCAGGCGAGCGGCGAGAGCTGGCGCAGTTCTTCCGCGGTCGGGAAGATCTCGGCCTCGTCCTGCTCCTCGACGTCGTCGATGCGGTCGTTGATGTCGGACATTGCTCTGTTCTCCTGCCGCCCCGTCCACTGATGGGCCCGTTGCGGCTGCTGTTCCGGCCCGGATGGGCCCGGAATGGTGTGGCGCGCCTGATCAGCCGCGCTCGTCGTTGCGTCCATCCACCAGGGTCGCGGGGCCAGCGCCGCGCGCGCCGATGCGGATGGTCTTGACCCGGCTTTCGGGCTGCGGGCGCTTCAGTTCCAGGTGCAGCAGCCCGTTGTCGAGCCACGCGCCTTCCACCTCCATGCCTTCCGCCAGGACGAAGGCCCGCTGGAACTGCCGCGCGGCGATGCCGCGATGCAGGAAGATCCGCCCTTCCGAATCGTCCTTCTGCCGGCCGCGGATGACAAGCTGGTTGTCCTCCTGCGTGATCTGCAGGTCGTCCATCGCGAAGCCCGCGACGGCGAGCGTGATGCGCAACCGGTCGGCGCTGGTCTGCTCGATATTGTAGGGGGGGTAGCCATCGGCGCTCTTGCCCACGCGGTCGAGCATCTGCTCGAGGTGGTCGAAGCCGAGAAACAGCGGCGAGCCGAACAGCGAGGGTCGTGACACCTAGGCGGGCCTCCTCATCCGAGAGCGAAGCGGGTGGCGGGACCCGAAGCATCCCGCCGAGCCTGAATTTTGGCGGTCGGGCGGGCAGTTGCAAGGGGGTCCCGCGAGGGCTACATGCGCAAGCCCCCGCCATGACCGATCCCGCCACCCTCCCGATCCTCCTCGTTCCCGACGCGCGGCTGCGCGCCAAGGCCAAGCCTGTCGGCACCGCCGCGAATGTGCGCGCCCTGTCGGACAAGATGCTCGCCACCATGTACGCCGCGCCGGGCATCGGCCTTGCGGCGCCGCAGGTGGGTGAGATGCTGCGCCTGGTCGTGATCGACCTGCAGCGCGAGGAGACGCGCGATCCCATCGTCCTGGTGAACCCGGAGATCGTCGCGGCAAGCGACGAACTCGCCACGCGGGAAGAAGGTTGCCTGTCGCTGCCGGGGCAATATGCGGACGTGACGCGGCCGGCGCGGGTGAAGGTGCGCTACCTGGACCTGACCGGCGCGAAGAAGGAAATCGAAGGGGACGGGCTGCTCGCCGCCTGCCTCCAGCACGAGATCGACCACCTCAACGGGGTGTTGTTCGTGGACTACCTCTCCGCCCTGAAGCGGAACATGCTGCTGCGGAAGCTCGCCAAGGAACTGAAGGCGAAGCAGCGGGATTGAACGGGGAGGGCGCCGCCCTCCCCGGAACCCCACCCGCCAAAGGCCGAAAGGCCTTTGGAAACCTCCTGTCAGCCTGTCGCGCCGACGCCGCGGGCACGGACCATCCAGCATCACGGGGAAACGCCATGCGCATCGCCTTCATGGGGAGCCCCGATTTTTCGGTTCCGGCGCTGAAGGCGCTGCACGGGGCGGGGCATGAGATCGCGGCGGTCTATTGCCAGCCGCCCAGGCCGGCGGGGCGGGGGCAGAAGGAAACGCCCTGTCCGGTGCATCGGGCGGCGCTGGAACTCGGGCTTAAGGTTCGCACGCCGGTTCGGCTGAAGCGCGATACGGCGCAGCATGAGGCCTTCGCCGCGCTGGGCCTCGATGCGGCGGTCGTCGCCGCCTATGGGCTGATCCTGCCGAAGGCGATGCTGGACGCGCCGAGGCGCGGCTGCCTCAACATCCACGCCTCGCTGCTGCCGCGCTGGCGCGGCGCGGCGCCGATCCACGCCGCCATCCTCGCCGGGGACAGCGAGACCGGCATCACCATCATGCGCATGGATGAAGGCCTCGACACCGGGCCCATGCTGCTGAAGCAGGCCACGCCGATCGGGCCTGGCACCACCGTCCAGGCCCTGCACGACACCCTCTCGGACATCGGCGCCGACCTCATCCTGCGCGCCCTGGCCGCGGACCCGCCCGCCATCCCCCAGCCCGAGGACGGCGCCACCTACGCCCCCAAGCTGACCAAGGAGGATGGCCGCCTCGACTGGTCGCAGGACGCCACGGCGCTGGAACGGCGCATCCGCGCGCTGAACCCCTGGCCCGGCACCTTCTTCGTCCAGGGCGGCGAGCAGCTTCGCGTCCTCTCGGCGCAGGTCGAAACCGGCAGCGGTGCCCCGGGCACGGTTCTGGACGATGGGGCGCTGGTCGCCTGCGGCACCGGCGCGCTGCGCCTGACGCGCCTGCAACGCCCCGGCCGCGCGGCGATGGACGCGGACGCCTTCCTTCGCGGCTTCGCCCTGCCGCGCGGAACGGTGCTCGGCTGATGCCCAACTACGCGCTGCTGATCGAATATGACGGCGCGCCCTTCGTCGGCTGGCAACGCCAGGCCGAAGGCCTGTCCGTCCAGCAGGTGTTGGAAGACGCCGCGTGCAACCTGAACGGCGGCGAGACGCCGGTGATCACCGCCGCCGGCCGCACCGATGCCGGCGTGCATGCCGAAGGCCAGGTGGTGCAGGTGACGCTGTCCGCCGATCTCCCGGCCGAACGGGTGCGCGAGGCGCTGAACTTCCACACCCGCCCCCACCCCGTCGCCGTGCTCGGCGCCGCCGTGATGCCCGAGGACTGGTCGGCCCGCTTTTCCGCCACCGGCCGCGCCTATCGCTACCGCATCCTGAACCGGCGCGCGCGCCCTGCCCTCGATCTCGGCCGCGTCTGGCACGTGCAGCGGCGGCTGGATGCGGCGGCGATGCACGAGGCGGCACAGATGCTGCTCGGCAAGCACGACTTCTCCGCCTTCCGCGCGGCGTCCTGCCAGGCGAAATCGGCGCTGCGCACACTGGACCGGCTCGACGTCGCGCGGCTCGGCGAGGAAATCGTCATCACCGCCGAGGCGCGTTCCTTCCTGCACCACCAGGTCCGCAACCTGGTCGGCACCCTGGCCGAGGTCGGTGCCGGCAAGCGCCCCGCCATCTGGCCGCGCAACGTGCTGGACGGGCGCGACCGGACGCGCGCCGGGCAGACCGCGCCGGCCGAGGGCCTCGTGCTGACCGGCGTGCGCTACGCGGACCCTATCGCCTGGATGTGACGGCGGGCGGGCCGTGGGTTGTCACCCCCGGGCGGCCATGATGTGCTGGCCGGAACGGTGAGCGGTGGCCGCTGCACGGCGCGGCCCGCTCTTCCGCCTGCCCGTGGCAGGCCAAGGACATGCCGCGCGGAGGAAACCGACATGAAGCACCAAGCCGGCCGTCGTGCCGTCCTGGCCACCTTGCCGCTCGCCGCCCTGCCGGCCCGCGCGCAGGATGCCTTTCCATCCCGCCCGATCACCATCGTCAACGCCTATGGCGCCGGCGGGCAGACCGACATCGCGACGCGGCTGACCGCCGACCGGCTGGGCACCGCGCTCGGCCAGCGCGTGGTGGTCGAGAACCGCGTGGGCGGCGCGACCTCCATCGCCTCCACCTACGTCGCGCAGGCACGGCCGGACGGCTACACGCTGCTCGCCGGGACCAGTTCCCTCGCGATCAACCCCACCCTGCAGCCGCGGCTGACGCCACGCGATCCGCAGACCGAACTCGCCCCGGTCGGCATGGTCTATCGCGGGGCCTTCGTCTTCCACGTCTATCCCGGCATCCCGGCGCGGACGCTTCCGGAATTCATCGCCTATGCCAAGGCGAATCCCGGCAAGCTGAACTATGGCGGCGTGGTGGGCACCGTCGTGCATCTTGCGACCGAGATGCTGTGCCAGCGCGCCGGCATCGAAATGACGGCCGTGCCCAATCGCGGCGGGGTGGAAGGGCTGCTCGACCTCCAGGCCGGGCGCATCCACTGCAACTTCCAATCGCCCGTGGAAGCCATGCCGTCGCTGCAGGACGGCAAGACCCGCGCCCTGGCCATTTCCTCCCGCCAGCGCCTGCCGAACCTGCCGGACGTGCCCACGGTGGCCGAGACGCTGCCGGGGTTCGAGGCGGTGCTCTGGCTCGCGCTCTTCGCCCCGCCCGGCACGCCGGAGCCGGTGGTCGAGCGGATCGCCGCGTCGCTGCGCACGGTGACGGAAGATCGCGACTACCAGGACCGCATGGCCCAGATCGGCCTCACGGCGGAAAGCGGCAGCGCGGCCGATGTGCGCGGGCTGCTCGCCGCGGATACCGCGAATTGGCGCAAGGTGATCACCGAGGCGGGTATCCAGACGAATTGATGCGGGGGGAACCGGGAAGGGCTTTGCCCCTCCCGGACCCTCCCCACCAAAGGCCGAAAGGCCTTTGGAAACCTTGATCTGGCGTCGGGCGCCGAGGGCATGCGCGCCGGACGGACATGCGTCGTGCCCGGCGCCGTGCACCGATCCTGGCCGAGACGCATCCTGTTCGCTTCGCCGTGGCGGACTGACCGCTTTGCCGAGCGCCAGGTGACGGTTCGCAAAGGCCTCGGGCCTTTGCCGCGTCACGTTCGGAGAGGGGCAAGGCCCCTCTCCGGTCCCGTCGCTCAGAACACGATGTCGGCGCTGGTCACGCCCAGCGACATCACCAGTTGCACCGAGAAGTCCCAGACGCCGTCGCCGTTCACGTCGCCCTGCACGATGGTGTTGAAGCCCTGCGACGTGATCTCGAGATCGCCGGGGCCCGCGAAGATCATGTCCGGGTCCACCATGTGGAAGGCCTGGTTGCCCGCCATCGTCGTGTCCGCGTCGATGCCTGACAGGTTCAGCTTGTCCACGCCCGCGGTGAAGCCATAGATCTTGTCCCGCGCCGCGACCGTGCTGTCCGCCGTCGTGCTGTAGAGGAAGATGTCGGCCCCGTCGCCGCCGACCAGCACATCGGCGCCGGCGCCACCATGCAGCTTGTCGTTGCCCGCGCCGCCGCGCAGCGTGTCGGCGCCCGCGCCGCCATACATCACGTCGTTGCCGTTGCCGCCATCGAGCGAGTCGTTGCCGTCCTCGCCATACAGCAGGTCCATGTCGTCGCCGCCGAGCAGCGTGTCGTTGCCGAGGCCGCCATAGAGCCAGTCGAAACCCGCGCCACCTTCCACCATGTCGTTGCCGGCATCGCCATAGAGGTGGTCGGTGCCCGCATTGCCGACCAATCGATCGTTGCCGGCGCCGCCTTCCAGCACGTCGGCCATGGCGCCACCGATGATGACGTTGGCGAGCGCATTGCCCACGCCGTCGAAATTGCCGGCGCCGGTATAGGTCAGGTTCTCCACGCTGGCGCCGAGGGTGTAGCTGGCGAGCGTGGTGCGCACTTCATCCGTGCCGCCATTGCTGTATTCGATGACCTTGTCGCTCGCATGGTCCACGATGTAGGTGTCGTTGCCCGTGCCGCCGGTCATGTGGTCGCCCTGCGTGCCGCCATCCAGCGTGTCGTTGCCCGCACCGCCGTCCATGGTGTCCCAGCCGGCATCGCCGCGCAGCACGTCGTTGCCATTGCCGCCATACAGCTTGTCGTGGTCGATGCCGCCCGAGAGGCTGTCATTCCCATCGCCGCCGTCGAGCGTGTCCGCACCGTCGCCGCCGCGCAGCGTGTCGTTGCCGCCGAAGCCGGAGAGCTGGTCGTTCTTCGTGTTGCCGGTGATGAGGTTGTCGAGCTTGTTGCCCTTCAGCACCGCCGACAGCGCATTCATCGCGGTCAGGTTCTCGACATTCGCGCCAAGGGTGTAGGTGTCGTAGATGTAGCCGTTGTTGTAGAAGACGTGGTCGACACCGCCATTCTCATACTCGTTGATCACCGACCAGTTCTCGACATAACGGTAGGTGTCATTGCCCGTGCCGCCGGTGGCCGTCTCGCCCACCATGCCGCTGAGCACCATGATGTCGTTGCCCGCACCACCGAAGATCTCGTTCGTGCCGGTGAGGCCGCCGACGATGTAGTCGTTGCCGTCACCGCCATCGAGCACGTTGACGCCGTTGCCGCCATAGATCGTGTCGTTGCCCTCGCCGCCGTAGATCTGGTCGCCCAGGATCGTGAAAGGGTCGAGGTTCTGCGCATAGATCACGTCGTTGCCGGCCTTGCCCATGATGTAGTCGGGCAGCTCGGTGCCGTAGATCTTGTTGTTGCCGTCGTCGCCGATGATGGGGATGTAGGGCATGGTCTTGGCCTTTCGCTGGGTGCATCCGCTTCGATGCGGTGGCGCAGCTATCGGCCCGCTGTGTTGCGCGACGGTCTCGCGGCGACCCGGCGCGTGTGACAGGCCTCACATTGACCCGAGCGACGGCGTCGCAGAGCAGCCTTGCCCCTCGTCGGACCTCACCGGGCGGACTGGTCCCTTCGGCATGACGAGGTGACCGCCCTGCCCGACACCAGGAGCCGTTCCCGGGCCACGCGCATGAGACGCACTCGGCTGCCGCCGCCAGGCACTCGTTCGAGGTGTCCGCAGGGCGTCGTCATGGTCGGACCGGTTCTGCGGATGGCGCCGGGCGCGACACCAATGCTGAACCCTCGCAGCGCGTTCTGTACGCAAGAGCGAGGCTCGGCGTTCATCCTGACCGTGGTGCGCGGCGCAGGTCGAGGTTTGCAAAGGCCCTTCGGCCTTTGCTGGGGAGGTGTCGGAGGGGCAAAGCCCCTCTGACATCCACAGCGGTGGCAGCCTGACAATCAGGAGCCTTTGCTGGGTTGGCATGGAGGGGCAACGCCCCGCCAACTCCCACAGCGGCACACTCAGCAGGGCCTTCCGCCCGATAGATCGGGACAGGCCGCGCCCTCCCGGTCAGCCGTTCGCGCCGAGACTCTCGACCATGCGTGCGACGGCCTGGCGCACCTCGTCCGGTCCGAATGGCTTTTCGAGTATGGCGAGCCCGTCCGCATCCGCGCCGCGCCGGATCGCCTCCGGCCCCTGCACCGTGTCACCGGTCATGATCAGCACGCGCTGTGCCCAGGACATGTCCTCGGCCATGAGCTGCCGGCGCAGCGCCGCGCCGTCCAGCCCTGGCATGCGCAGGTCGGCGATCACGGCGTCGAAGCCGCCCTGCCGGGCCATCTCCAGCGCCGCCGCCGCATTCGGCGCCACGGCGGCGTGGTGCCCCAGGCCCTGGAGCATCTCCGCCAGGGAGGCCGCCAGGTCGGCTTCGTCGTCCACGACCAGGAAGGACAGGCCGCCGCCGCCCGACGGTATCGACGCCGCTTCGGCGGCTGTCGCCTCGATGGCACGCAGCCGCACGCGGAAGCACGCGCCGCCGTCGAGTTGCAGCAGCGTGATCTGGCCGCCATGCGCCTCCACCACGCTGCGGCAGATCGACAGGCCGATGCCGGTGCCCGCGCCCGACGGCTTGGTGGTGAAGTACGGATCGAAGATGCGCGCCACGACATCGGCCGGAACACCGGGGCCGTTGTCGGCGACCTCCAGCTCCACCCAGCGCGTGCCGTCCTGCATCGCCGTACGCGTCGTCACCGCGATGCGCCGGGGCCCGGGCTGTTCCGCCAGCGCCTGCTGCGCGTTGATCAGCAGGTTCGCCACCACCTGGCCCATCATGTCGCGGTCGATCTCGGCGAACGGCAGCGCGGGGTCGAAGGCGGTCGTCACCTCGATGCCGGAGCTGCGCGCGCCATAGGCAGTCATCTCGAGCGCCGCCCGTGCTGCCTCGTTCAACGAGGCGGGCACGCGCTCGGGCGGCTTCTGCCGCGCCATGGCAAGGAAGCTCTTGACGATGCGCCCGGCACGCTCCGCCGCGGCGTGGATACGCTCGGCGCGGCGCTGGAGGTCGGGCGTGCCGGCCTTCTCGCGCAGCAGCGTCGATTGCGCGACGAGGATGGCGAGGGGGTTGTTGAGCTCATGCGCCACGCCGGCCAGCAGCGAACCCATGGCCGAAAGCTTCTCGATCTGATGGATGCGCGCCTGCTGCGTCTCGATCTCGCGCACCGCCGCGTGCTGCTGCGTCAGGTCGCGGGCATAGGCGGCGAAGCTGTCCTCCCCGGCGACCGAGACATGGTGGATCGACAGTTCCACCGGGAAGCGCGAACCGTCCGCACGCATCGCCTCCAGCTCCAGCCGGCGGCCGAGCACGGTCGCGACATGCGTGCGGCGGAAGCGTTCCATCCCGGCCTCATGGGCGGCGCGCGTCGCGGGCGGGACGATCAGCTCCCCGATGCGCCGGCCCATCGCCTCCGCGGCGGTGTAGCCGAAGATGCGCTCGGCACCCGGGTTGAAGCCGACGACGCGGCCTTCCCCATCGGCGATGATCACCGCATCGAGCGCCGCATCGACCACCGCGGCCTTCAGTGTCTCCGCCAACTGGCGCTGCAGGGTCATGGCGCGCCGTTCGCGCACCGCGGCTTCCAACTGGGTGAACCAGGGGCGCCAGGGGGCCGGCACGGCGGGCGGCGGCGGCGGTTCAGGCGAATCCGCAAGGCTCCTGGCATAGTCGGCCAGCCGCGCCGCCGGACGCAGGAACTGCTGCAGCATTGCGAAGAACAGCAGGCCAAGGCCCGCCAGCACGCCGACCGCGAGGATGAGGTAGGGCACCACATCCGCCTGCGCCTGCCGCCGGATCGCCGCGGTATCGACGCTGTGCACCAGCGTCCAGGGCGTGCCGGCAACCGGCAGGGAGATCATCCAGGCGGGGCCGTTCTGCACCCAGCCCCCCTGCACCGCGGGCAGCGGCGCGCCGAGCAGGCTCTCCGCGCTGCGCAGCTCGCCCCCGATGCGCCCTTCGGCATCGGCCAGCGCCACGCCCTTCTGGTCGGCGACCACGATGCGGCCACCGCCGCTGCGCCTCGCCAGCATGTCCGATAGCGAGGAAACCAGCAGGTCCGCGCCGATCAGCGCCTCGAAGCGGCCCTCCACATCGACGGGCACGGCGTGCGAGACCATCAGCCCCGCGCCCCCGGCATCCACATAGACCGGCGTCCAATAGCCCTCGCGCCGCGGGTTGCGCTGCGGCAGGGCGCCCTGCGCCACGTCGTAGTCCCACCAGCCGAGCATGGCGCGGCGGGCTGCCTCGCCCTCCCCCAGGATGCTCGACGGATCGACCCAGGGGTAGAGGCTCACAAAGTCCCGCCCGGCGTCGAAAACGTAGGTCCAGCGCAGTTCCGGCGTCAGCTCGCGCAGGGCCCGCTGCAGCGGGTACAACGCCTGGGCCGCCGCCAGGCGCCGCCGTGCCGCCGGGTCGTCGAGCCGCGGCGAGACCTGCAGCGTCGCACCGCGCGCCGGGCCGGGATCGCTCTGCGGGCTGAGTCCGCCGGCCTCGGGCTCCACCCCGCCGGCGGCGAGGGCGGCGAGGAACTCATGGCGCAACAGCCGCACATGCAGGTCCACGATATGCGCCACCTGGCCCAGCGCCGCGCGCGCCGCCTCGGCTTCCGCCCGCTGGCGTTCCAACGCGTCGTCATGGGCGGTGCGATAGGCATGGGTGCCGAGGGCGCCGAGCAGCAGCAGCGTCGCGATGCCCCCGCAGGCGAGCAGCAGCAGGAAGCGCCGGACGATCGGCTGGGCCGAGGCGCTCATGCCGCGCCGCCCGGGACGAACATGTAGCCTTCGCCACGGATGGTGCGGATCGGCTCGGGCTTGTCCGGGCCGGCCCGCAGCTTGCCGCGCAGCCGTGCGATGCGCACGTCGATCGCGCGCCCCGACGCATCCCCGCCATCGCCCGTGAGGTCGAGCAGTTGGCCACGGCTGAGAATGCGGTTCGGCCGCGTGGCGAAGGCGACGAGCAGCGCCGCCTCGGCCGCGGTCAGCTCGACCTCCTCCCCCGCGGCATCGACCAGCCTGTGGCTCGCCGGGTCGAAGCGGAAGGCGCCGATGGCGATCACGGCGCGCACCGGCGGCGCGGCCGCCGCGACCGGCGCGGCCTCGGGCAGGCGGCGCAGCACGCCGCGGATGCGCGCCAACAGCTCCCGCAGGTCATAGGGCTTCACGACGTAGTCGTCCGCGCCGAGTTCGAGCCCCGCCACGCGGTCCTTCGGCGCGGCGGCGGAGGTCGCGAAGATGATGCCCGGCCTCTCCCCGCGCGCGCGGAGCCAGCGCGCGAGGGCGAGCCCGTTCTCCCCCGGCATCGCGATGTCGAGCACCGCCACGTCGATGCGCTCCCGCTCGGCCAGGGCGCGCATCGCCGCGGCATCGCCGGCGGCGAAGACCCGCAGGCCGCGATCGGCGAGATACTCGGCGACGGCCTCGCGCAGATGCTCCTCGTCATCGACGATGGCGATGGTTGACGGCATGGGGGCTCCGACAGAACGATACCGAATCGGACCAGTGCGCCGCACCATGCGGCAGCAATGCGCGATCGGGAAGCCGGATGGATAGGAAGCGATGAGCCGCGGTGCCTGCATCGCGATGGTGGATGACGAGCCGGACCTGCTCGACGCCTATGCCGAATATCTCGGCGACCTGGGATACGACGTCCTGCTGGCAGCCTCCGCGGCGGAATTCGAGGAACTGCTTACCCGCCACCGGGTGGACCTGGTGGTGCTCGACATCACCATGCCGGGGGAGGACGGGCTGTCCCTGCTCCGCCGGCTCCGCGGGGCACTGGCGATGCCCGTGCTGGTGATGACCGCGGTCACCGACCGGGTGGACCGCATCCTCGGCCTCGAACTCGGGGCCGACGACCTGATCGGCAAGCCGGCGGAACCGCAGGAACTGGCGGCGCGCATCGCGGGGCTGCTGCGCCGCGCCGGGGCGCGGCCGCGCGAATTGCTGGCCTTCGAGGCGAGCACGGTGGACCTGACCGCCGCACGGCTGCTGCGCGTGGGCGAGGCGCCGGAACCGCTGCGCCCCGGCGAGCTGATGCTGCTGCGCGCCTTCGCGGCCAACCCCAACCGCATCCTGGGGCGGGAGGAGCTGATCGCCCTCGCCCCGGCGGACAGCCGGGACGCCGGGGACCGCGCCATCGACATGCGCATCGCCCGGCTGCGGGCGAAGCTGAAGACCGAGGCGATCGTGACCCTGCGCGGGCGCGGCTACATGTTCGTCCCGCCCACGGTCAGGCCCCCGGAGGCGGACTGACCGCCTCACGCCGCCGCGGGCAGCCGCGCGGCCTCGATCATGGCGCCGCTGAGCATGGCATAGGCCGCAGCCCAGGCTTCGTGGGTCTCCGGCGTGAAGGCCTCGCCCAGCCCCTGTTCCAGGGTCCAGAGCAGGGCGGCGCCGACGAGGGCGTAGTGCTCCTCCTCCACGCCGTAGCGGGTATGCCGCACCGCAAGGCCGCGCGCGGCCGGCAACAGGGCATCGGGCCGGCGCAGGGACGCGACGACGAAGCCGATGGTCGTCATCAGCTTGCGTCCCTGATCGTCGAAATCGGTGTGGGCGAAGAGCGGGCGAAGCTGCGGCGCGATCTCGAACAGGCGGCCGTAGAAGAGGCCTGCGGCCGCTTCCTGGATCGGCGCCACCAGGCGGAAGCTGTCCTGCACGCGGGTGATCTGATCGGGGGTCATGGCCCTGTCTCCTGACATCGTCAGGGGGATGCTGCGGGGGCTCTGTTGCAGGACCGTACCGCGGCGTCGCGGGCAGAATGGTGCCAAGGCCCCCCGCCCCATCCTACCCCCGCACCGCGAACGCCACCCCCGACAGCGTCAGCGTCAATGCCGCCGCTTCCCGCCAGCCAAAGGGTTCCCCGAGAAAGAAGGCTGCACTCGCGACTCCCACCATCGGCGTCAGCAGCGTGCCGAGCGAGGCGAGGGAGGCCGGCAGCCGCCGCAGTGCCGCGAACCAGGTGAGGTAGCAGAGCCCCAGCGCGAAGACCCCGCCATAGGCGAGCAGCGCCCAATCGCGCGGACTGATCGCGCCGGGATGCGCCTCGTCGAAGGCCAGCGCCAGTAGGCCGAGCGGCAGGATGCCGAGCCCGACCTGCCACGCCGCCGCCGAGGTCGGCGGCAGGCCCAGCGGCCAGCGTTTGGTGATGACGGTCCCGAGGGCGAAGAGCAGCGCCGAGCCAAGCCCGAAGGCCACCCCCGGCGCCTTGTCGAGCCCCACCGCGACGCCCTGCCCCAGCACCAGCAGGCCGAGGCCCGACAGGGCCAGCGCCAGACCGATGAGGCGCGCCCGCCCGGGCTTCTCGCCCAGGACCGCCCAGGCCATCAGGGAGGCCCAGACCGGCATGGTGTAGCAGACGATGGTCGCCTCCGCCGCCGCCAGCCAGAGCAGCGAGAAGGAGGCGAGGCCCATCCAGGCCGTGACGTTCAGCAGCGCGGCGACGACAAGCCGCGGCCACAGGCGCGGCGGCACGGCCAGGCTCTCCCGCCGCGCCAGCGCCACCGCGGTGAGGACGAGGAGGCCGAGCGCACCCGCCATGCTGCGCGTCGTCAGCACCGGCAGGTCGGCGATCAGCAGCTTCATCGCCGGCCAGTTCAGCCCCCAGCCCAGCGTGGTGGCGACGAGCAGGCCGAGTCCCGTCGCGTCGGGCCGCGCGCTGTGTGACATGGGAATAGGTCCGCGCGGCGCGCCGTTCAGTGCATGAAGTCAGGCTCTTCGCGTGACAGAATGCGCTTCACGCTCTCCAGATGCAGCCGCGCGCTCTCGCTGTCGCCCTCGCGCATCTGCTCATAGGTGCGTCGGGCCATCTCGGGCGGCACCGCCTTCAGCGGGCGGCCCGTGGACCAGGCGAGGCGCTGCACCTCCGCCGCACGCTCCAGGTAGTACAGATCGTCCCACGCCTCGGCGATGCTCGGCCCGACCACCATGACGCCATGGTTCTTCATGAAGACGATGTCGGCGTCGCCGATCGAAGCCGCGATGCGGTCGCCTTCCTGCTCATCCAGGGCAAGGCCGCCATATTCCTCGTCCACCAGGGTGCGGCCGTAGAATTTCAGCGCGGTCTGGCCGGCCCAGACCAGCGGCGGGCCTTCCAGCATCGCGAGCGCCGTCGCGTTGGGCATGTGGGTGTGGAAGGCGGCCTTGGCGCGCGGCAC
Source organism: Roseomonas sp. (assembly GCA_041914265.1). Classification (GTDB taxonomy): domain Bacteria; phylum Pseudomonadota; class Alphaproteobacteria; order Acetobacterales; family Acetobacteraceae; genus Neoroseomonas. The sequence continues at coordinate 3,941 of JAYSDS010000067.1, read as the reverse complement.
GTTCTTGTGGACGCGGGCATGGATGAAGAAGGCGGTCGCCTCGGGCACGCCCTCGCCGGCGATGACGTTGCCCGCGAAGTCGCAGACGAGGAGCCGGGAAGCGGTGATCTCGCTGAACGCCCAGCCATAGGGGTTCACCAGGAACAGGTCGTCGCGCCCGGGCACCACGAAGGAGAAGTGGTTGCAGATGCCTTCATGCATGCCGAGGCGCGCGGCCATGCGGAAGCAGGCCGCGAGGTCCACCCGCGCCTGGCGCACGGCATCCGCGTCGAGTTCGGTGTTGCGCAGGATGGCGGGCGCGGCGAGTGCGCCGAGGGCATGGGCCATGAGGGGCTCCTTCGGAAGGCTGTCCAAGATGTCGCTTGGACCGGCCGGCGGGGCAAGCCCGCAGCCATCGGCGTCCTGGCACGGAGATTGCATTTTTATGACAGTTTTGTGACACATGCCCGGAGTAGCATCGCCATGAGTATTCCAAAGACCGGCCCCGGCCGCCGCGCGGCATTGGCGGGCGCGGCCGCGCTGGTCGCCGCGCCGCTCGGCGGCCAAAGCGCCGAGGCCCAGGCCGAGACCGTGCTGCGCGTCGGCATGACGGCCTCTGACATCCCGGCCGTGAACGGACAGCCCGACCAGGGCAGCGAGGGTTGGCGCTTCACCGGTGTCACCCTCTATGACGGGCTGGTCAACTGGGATCTGTCGCGCGCAGACCGGCCGAGCAGCATCGCCCCGGGTCTCGCCACGGGCTGGCAGGTGGATGCGACGAACAAGCGCCGCTGGGTCTTCCCGCTGCGCGAGGGCGTTCGGTTCCACGACGGCACGCCTTGGAACGCCGATGCGGCGATCTGGAACCTGGTCAAGCTGACCGACCAGAACGCGCCGCAATACGACCGGCGCCAGGTGGCGCAGACCTATGGCCGCATGGGCTACATCGCGGGGTTCGAGAAGCTCGGCGACCACGCCATCAGCATCTCCACCACCGAACCCGACGCGCTGCTGCCCTACTATTTCGGGCGCATCTTCTTCTCCTCCCCCACGCAGTGGGAGAAGGTGGGGCGGAGCTGGGAGAACCACGCCCGCGCGCCGGTCGGCACGGGCCCGTGGAAGTTCGGTTCCATCGTGCCGCGCCAGCGGCTGGAGATGGTGAAGAACGCCGATTACTGGGACCCGGCGCGCGTGCCCAAGACCGACAGGCTGGTGCTGCTGCCCATTCCCGATGCCTCGACCCGCGTCGCCGCCCTGCTCTCGGGTCAGGTGGACTGGATCGAGGCGCCGCCGCCCGACGCCGTGCCCCGGCTGCGCGCGGCGAACATGCAGATCGTGACCAACACCTACCAGCACACCTGGCCCTGGGTGCTGAACCTCAATGCCGGGTCGCCCTTCGCTGATATCCGCGTGCGCAAGGCGATCAACCTCGGCATCGACCGCGACGCGATCAGCACCATGCTGGGTGGCTTCGGCAAGCCCGCCGTGGGCCAGGTGCCGCCCGACCATCCCTGGTTCGGCAATCCCAGCTTCCGCATCCGCCACGATCCGGAAGAAGCGAAGCGCCTGCTCGCCGAAGCCGGCTTCGGGCCGAACAAGCCGGTCGAGGCCAAGATCATCATCAGCGCGTCGGGGTCGGGCCAGATGCAGCCGATGATGATGAATGAGGCGATCCAGGAGATGCTGCGCCCGCTCGGCGTGCTGATCACCTTCGAGGTGGTGGACTGGGCGGCGATGGTGCAGTCGCGGCTGAAGGGGTCGCGCGACCAGTCCCAGCGGGGGCTGCATGGGCTGAACTATTCCTGGGTCTGGGTCGATCCGGATTTCGGCTTCATCACCGCGCTCGACAGCCGCAAGACCGCGCCGCGCGGCAACAACTGGGGCTATGTCGAGCAGCCGGAATTCGACGCCCTGTCCGACCGCATCCGCGCGGAGTTCGATCCGGCAAAGCAGGACCAGGCGGTGGCCGAGATGCATACCCGCATGGTCGATGAATGCGTCTGGCTGTGGGTGGTGCACGACATGAACCCCCGCGCGATGTCGCCCCGGGTGAAGGGCTTCGTGCAGGCGCAGAACTGGATCCAGGACCTGACGCCGGTGCGCATGGGCTGAAGCGCCGGCCGCTTCGGGGCCGCGGATCCTTGCCGCGGCCCTTGTCTTCGCGACCCTTGCCGTGGAGCCGGCGGATCCGGGCACGGTCGCGCCTTGCGCGCCGGCACCCCTCGATGTGCAGCGCGGGGATCGGCCCCTCTTCATTCCGCCGCCGCGCATGGCATGATGCGCGACAAGGAAGGAATGAGGAGGGAATGTCCATGAACCGCAGGCATCTGCTGGCGGGGACGGCTGCGTTGCCGCTCGCCGCCATCCGGCCGGTCGAAGGTCGCGCACAGTCCGGCATCTCGGATGGCGTGGTGAAGATCGGCGTGCTCGACGACATGTCGGGCGTCTTCGCCGACCAGCAGGGGATGGGCGACGTCGTCTCCGCCCGCATGGCGGTGGAGGATTTCGGCAGCCGCGTGAACGGCATGCCGATCGAGGTCGTCTTCGGCGACCTGCAGAACCGTCCCGATGTCGGCCTGTCCATCGCCCGGCGCTGGTACGACCAGGAACGGGTCGATGCGATCTTCGGGTTGGGCAATTCCGCCGTGGCGCTCGCTGTGCAGAACCTCGCGCGTGAGAAGCAGAAGATCGACGTGGTGGTCGCCGCCGGCACCACCGACCTGACCGGCAAGGATTGCTCGCCCTTCGGTGTGCACTGGACCTACGACAACTACGCGCTGGCGCGCGGCACGGTCGGCGCGGTGATGCGCAACGGCGGGAACCGCTGGTACTTCATCACCTCCGACTACGCCTTCGGCCATTCGCTGGAAGCCAATGCGGTGGCGGTGATCCGCCAGCTCGGCGGCCAAGTGGCAGGCAGCTCCCGCGCGCCGCTGGGGGAGACGGACTACTCCTCGCACCTGGTGCGCGCGGCCGGATCGGGGGCGAATGTCGTCGGTATCGCCGCGGCCGGGACCGACTTCATCAACATCGTGAAGCAGATGGGCGAGTTCGGCCTGACGCGGCGCGGCATCCAGCCCGCGGCGCTGCTGTGCCTGCTGACGAACATCAAGGCGATCGGCCTCGACACCGCGCAGGGCATGGTCTTCACCGAGGCTTATTACTGGGATCAGAACGACGCCACGCGCGGCTTCGCACAGCGCTTCCAGCGCATCCATGGCCGCCCGCCCACCATGTTCCAGGCCAGCATGTGGGGGGCGGTGACGCACTACCTGAAGGCCGTGCAGGCCGCCGGCACCGATGCCGCCGCGCCGGTGATGGCGAAGATGCGCGAGACGCCGATCAACGACTTCATGACGACGAACGGGACGATCCGCGCCGACGGGCGCGTGATGCGCGACATGTACCTGATGCGCGCCAAGGCACCGCGCGATGCCCGGGGGGAGTGGGACCTGCTCGAGGTGATGCAGACCATCCCGGCGGAAGAAGCGTTCCGGCCGCTCGCGGAAGGCGGATGCCCGTTGGTGCGGTGACGCCGGCGAAGGCAGCCACTTTACGCGTCAGGCTGCGATGAGCCAGGTGGCGGAGAGGGTTTTGTCCCTCTCCGGAGCGCAAACGTCACCTGATTATTCGACTACGTCCGCGGTGGCATCGAGAGGGGCTTTGCCCCTCTCGAACTCTCCCCAGCAAAGGCCGAAAGGCCTTTGCAAACCTCCACTTGGTGCGGTGCGCCACTGACAGAAGGGCGCCGAAACCCGCTCTTGTGCCCGAAACGCGCCGAGAGGGCTCTCCTGACCGTTCTGCCCTGTGCCAGACGATTGCGGTCCAGGATGCCCAGCATCCTGGCGGGGTGGTTCGGAGGGGCAGAGCCCCTCCGATTGCCGCCGTAGCCGATCCATTCAGGTCACTAGGTGTTTAGTCCCGGCATTTGGTGGTGCGGATTCTGGGTGAAGCGTTCGGGC
>JAYSDS010000066.1:0-30613 GCA_041914265.1 Roseomonas sp. | reverse complement strand
GGCGGCGGCCCGCCAATTCCCACCGTCGTCGGCGTCACGCGACTCCGGCGAAATCCGGCAGCAGCCCGCCGCCTGGCGCCTCGCGGAAGGGCACCCCATAGGTCGCTTCCAGCCGCGCCGGTTCCAGCACCGCCGCCGAGGGGCCCAGCGCGGCGAGCCGCCCATCCACCATCAGCGCGATGCGGTCGGCGACGAAGGAGGCCTCGTTCAGGTCGTGCAGCACCGTCAGCACGGCCAGGCCCCGCCCGGCCAAGCGCCGCAGCAGCCGCAGCAACTGCCCGCGATGCCCCGCATCCAGGCTGGCGGTGGGCTCATCCAGCAGCAGCGCCGCCGGCATCGCCGCGCCATCGAGCTGGGCGAGGGCGCGGGCAAGCTGCACGCGCTGCCGCTCGCCGCCCGACAGCGTGACATAGGGACGTCCCGCGAGGTGGCTGACCCCGGCATGGTCCATGGCACGGGAGACGGCGCCGTCGTCATGGGCCATGGCCTCGGTGCCGTGCCAGGGCAGGCGGCCCAGCGCCACCACCTCCATCGCGCGCATCGGGAAGGTCAGGGCGACATGCTGGCTGACCACGGCGCGCCGGCGCGCCAGGGTGATGGGCTTGCACGCCCGCAGCGGATGTCCGTCGAAGGTCACGCTGCCCGAGGCGGCCGCGAACTCGCCCGTCAGCCCGCGCAGCAGGGTGGACTTGCCGGCACCGTTCGGGCCGATGACGGCCAGCACCTCGCCCGGATGCAGGGTGAGGCTGACATCCTCGACCAGGGCGCGGCCGCCCGCGCGCAGGGTCAGGTGATCGGCACTGATCATGCGACGGGCCGGCTGCGCATCAGCCACAGGAAGAAGGGCGCGCCGAGCAGCGCGGTGACGACGCCGACCGGCAGCTCGGCCGGCGCGGCGAGGCTGCGCGCCAGCAGATCCGCCAGCACCAGCAGCGTGCCACCGAGCAAGGCCGCGCCGGGCAGAACCAGCCGATGGTCCGCCCCGAAGCCCAGCCGGATCAGATGCGGCACCACCAGCCCGACGAAGCCGATCAACCCGGTGAAGGCAACGCCGGACGCGACGGCGAAGGCCGCGAGCACCAGGGCGAGCCGCTTGACCGTCTCGACCCGGATGCCGAGGTGGAAGGCTTCGGCCTCGCCCAGCAACAGCGCGTTGAGCGGACGGGCAAGGGCGCAGAGCAGCAGCGTGGGGATGCCGGCGAGCACCGCCACCACCGGCACCTGCGCCCAGCGGGACCCCGCCAGGCTGCCCAGGGTCCAGAAGGTGATGTCGCGCACCTGGCGGTCATCGGCCATGAAGATCAGCAGCCCGGTCAGCGACCCCGCGAGTGCATTCACCGCGACGCCGGCCAGCAGCAGCGTGGCGATGCCCGTCACGCCCTGCACGGTACCGAGGCGCGCCATGACGAAGGTCGCGCCCAGCCCGCCGATGAAGGCCGCCACCGGCAGCAGCCACAGGCCGAGCATCCCCGCCGCGGCCCCGAATAGGCTGCCGCCCAGGACGATGGAGGCGACCGCGGCGAGCCCTGCGCCGGCCGAGACGCCGATCAGCCCCGGGTCGGCGAGAGGATTGCGGAACAGCCCCTGCATCGCCGCGCCGGCCGCGCCGAGACCCGCACCGACCAGCGCCGCCATCAGCACGCGCGGGGCACGGATGACGCCGAGCACGGCGGCGTCGCGGATATGTTCCGCCGGCAGCGGCGCGACGCCGAGCGCATCGAGGATGGTCGCGTAAAGACCCGCGGCGGTGATGCGCGCGGGACCGAGCAGGATGCCCGCGATCATCGCCGCGAGGAGGAGGAGCACGCCGAGCGGCAGCATGGCGATGCGCCGCCGGGGGGCGGTGGGCGCCGCAGCGATGGCGTGGCTCATGGGGTGGAGACGAGGAGGGCGTCTGCCCGACGATGCTGGAGGCGGGCGGAACCGGCGAGACGCTTTGCCCCTGTCCAGGACTCGCCCCGCCACGGATACCCATTCACATCGCCTTGGCAGGGTGAATGGGACCCGCATGGGCCGAAAGCCCTTTGGAAACCCTGACCTGGTGCCGGGGGCATCGGGCGGGCCGACCCGCTGGCGATCGCACTGGGCATCCCGTCCGGATACGGCGCAGGATGCACGGCTTGGCAGGCGGGCAGGCCCGCCCCGCTCAACGCCAGGTCAGGGTTTCCAAAGGCCTTTCGGCCTTTGGCAGGGAGGGTCCGGGAGGGGCGGCGCCCCTCCTGGTTCCACAGCGCCGACATCATACCCACGCCCGTCGCGGCAGCGTCGGCAGGTTCGCCCCCGGATGCAGCGCGACGGCCAGGTCGTAGCGCGCATGCGCCGCGCGCGGCCCGAAGCCCAGCCCGTAGGATCCTTCGATCGTCACGATCCGCCGGCTCTGCGCCACCGGCGTCACGGCGAAGGCCGGGATGCTCAGCAGCGCGTCGATCCCACCGGCGGCGGCCACGCTGTGGTCCATCATCACCACCGCGTCGGGGGCGAGCTGCGCCGCCGCCTCGGCCGACAGGGGCCGGTAGCCGGCATAGCTGGTGACGACGTTGGTCGCGCCGGCCGCCTGCAGGATCGCATCGGCCTGGGTGTTGCGCCCGGCCGCCAGCGGCGCGCCGCGCGAGCTCGACATCACGAAGATGGTGCGCACCTTGGGCAGGGCGGCGATGGGCGCGTCGAGCGCGGCCCAGTCCGCGCGCACCGCCTCGGCCACCGGCCCCGCATCGATGCCGAGGGCGCGGCCCACTGCTTCGATGTTGCGGGCGATCTCCGGGCCGTTATGGCCTTCGGGGATCATGGTGATCGGCGCGCCGGCGGCGCGCAGGACGGCGAGCGCCTGGGCCGGGCCCGCTTCCTCCGACATCAGGAGGAGGTCGGGCTGCAGCGCGATCAGGCCTTCCGGGGCCAGGGCGCGGCTGTAGCCGATCTGGGGCAGGGCGCGCACCGGGGCGGGGAAGCTGCTGGTGCTGTCCACCGCGATGATGCGGTCCCCGGCGCCGAGCGCGAAGACCATTTCGGTGACCGCGCCGCCCACGGAGATGATGCGCGACGGGCCCGCGGCGCGGGCGGGCCGCGCGGCAAGGCCCGCGCCGGCGGCGAGGAGGAGGCGGCGTGCGATCATGCGGCGTTCTCCGTCGGGTGGGCGTGCTGGGCGGCGACGCTGGAGGCGATCTCGCGCCAATCCTCGCGTTCCGGCACGCCGGGCTTGCGGGCGCCGAAGAGCAGCGCGATCACCTCGCCCGCCGCGTCCAGCAGTTCGATGGAGGTGACGGCGCCGTCCTCGGTCGGCTTGATCACGCGCCAGGCGGCGGCGACGCCGGCATTGCGCAGATGCAGGTTGAAGTCGGGGTCGAGCACGTTGAACCAGCCGGGGATGTCGACCAGGCGATCCACCGTGCCGGTATGGATCTGGATGGCGGCGCGGTTGCCGACGAAGACCATGACCGGCACGGCCGATGCGGCGGCGAGGCGCAGCGCCTCGGCCCCCGCATGCGGTTCGAGGCGAAGCGCGAGATCCTGCCCCGCGAGGCCGAAGGCCTGGCGGCGCGTGGCGCGATGGCGACGCAGCATGGGGAAGAAGTCGTGCGTGTCGCGCAGGGCGAGCCAATCCGTGCGCAGCGCGCCGGCATCGACGGCGGCTTCCTCCTGCGCCGCGGCGGGGGCGGGCGGGGCGGCGGGCGGCTCGGGCGCGGCCTCGGCGGTGAAGTCGGCGAGGATGCGGGCCCAGCCGTCGCGGTCGGTCGCGTCGGTCGCGTAGATCTTGTGGGCGGCGATACCGTCCTTGTCGAAGATCTGGATGGAGGGGCGCTCGCCGCCGAGCGCATAGGCATGGGCCCACTGCCTGGGGAAGAGCCGGAGGTCGATGTCGGGCCCGAGCACGAGGATGTGCCCCGGGCCGGAGGAGACGTCGACGAACTGACCCTTGCGTTCATGCACCGCATGGTCGTTGCGGGTCAGCGCCATGATGCGCCCGGCCTGGGGCATGGCGCCGATCAGCGCGGCCCAGTCGGGGCGCAGCGGCGTCGCCGGGCCGGTGGCGCCGCAGGCGACCAGCGCGGCCTCGGTGGTGGCGAGCCGTTCTGCCGCATCCCGCGCGCGGATCGGTTTGCCGGCTTCGCGGAGCAGCGTGGCGTGGCGTTCGGCGAGATCGGGCATGGGCGCGTTCCCTTGCTTCAGTTCAGGCGGAAATGAGTGGACGCCCCGGATCGGGCGGGTCCGGGGCGGCTGGCATCGAGGTGGCTGGCCGCGCCGTCGCGGCACGGAACGCCGACTGGCGCGATGCGGCCGACCGAGGCGCTGACGCGGCGAGCGTCAGGGGCCGCCTTGAATCCTGAGGCCGCCGGCGCGATGGCATCACCAAGCGCAGCCATTGCGGGACACAATGCCAGGTGGGCCGGCGCAGCCATCGGTCTCGTCCGATCGGTTCACGAGCGTCGGATGCCTGGCGTGCTGGCTGCGACCCGGGGGCCGCGCTGGCTGGCTGGGCAATGAGGCTTGGGGGGAACCGGACTATTTCGTGAGAATCAGCTTGTCGTGACGGGTGAGGCGCAGGCGGTACGCCTCGGTCCCGTGCTGAATGACGATCTCCCGCGAGGAGCCGAGGAGATCGGCGCTGTTGAGCACCGGCATCTGCTGCTGCATCGGGGGGACACGGTCGGCATCGGCAATCATGCGGGACGACTCCTGGACGACATGCGGAAAGGGGCCGGTCGCTTGGCGACGGCTCAAGGCCAGGTCGGACACTGGGTTCTCCTCTCCCTTCCCGGGACCCTCAATGGCCCGTCAGGGTGAGCGGACCTTAGTGATATTGCGAATGATTCGCAACAGCGAAACGCGAAGGCGGATTGCCGTCCCCGCGCCAGGTCGAAATAGTGCGCGCCGGCGCAGGATCGGCGGCAAGGAACCTCGGACGGTGACGGCATGAGCGTGGAGGCCGGTGCGATCGCCCTGCAAGGGCGCCGCGTCCTCTTGGTCTATGGCTTGATGGGCGAAGTCGTCGCCGCGTTCCGGCCGCTGGGCATGGAATACATGCACCCCCTGGCCGAATGGCTGCAGGGCGAGGGCGCCCATGCCAGGGTGGTGAAGCTGCGGACCGCGGAATCGGTTTCCTCTAACGCGGCGCGGCTGCGCGCGGAAATCCTCGCCGAGCCGGAACCCGCACTCGTCATCGCGCACAGCAAGGGCGGGCTGGAAGCGCTGGCGGCGCTGCTCGACCCGGCGGCGCAGGCGCGCTGCCTCGGCTTCCTGGCCATGCAGTCGCCCTTCTATGGCAGCCCGATCGCCGACCTGGTGGTCGGTGCGAAGCCGCTCGAAGCGGCGGCCGGCGGGCTCGCCCGGATGCTCGGGATCGGCACCGAGGAAGGCGTGCGCGACCTGACCACCGCGGCCCGGCGGGCCTGGATGGCGGCGGCGGAAGCACCCATCGCGCGGCTGCTCGCCGCGCTGCCGGTGGCCTGCCTGGCGACGGCCCTCAGCGAGGGCCAGGCGAGCGGGCGTGAGAAGCTGCACCTCGCTGCGGCCCAATGGATGGAGAAGCGCGGCCATGGCCCCAATGACGGGCTGGTGCCGGTGGACAGCGCGCTGATCCCCGGGGCGCGGCATGTGGTGCTGCCGGGCAGCCATATCGCGACCGTCAGCCGTGGCCTGGGCCGCGACCCGGTGGGCCTGATGCGCGCCGGGCTTGACGTGCTGTTCGGCCCAGTGACCTGACCGAAAACGGATCGCGGCGTGGCCGCGATCCGGGAGCGCGAAGCGCGACCGCGCCCAGACCTGCCGTGCTGCCGGCGCGCCAGTGCATGGCGCGAAGCCAAGGCCCGCGGATGCGGGCCGCCCGGCGTATGAGGGCGCCAAAAAAGACTCATCGACAGGCGCCCGTCGATCCGGACCAACCCAGCCTGAGCATTGGGTCAGGCTGGGTTGGTTCAGCGCGGCGCCCCGGCCAGCATCCTGATGCCGAGACCGAGGAACAACGTCCCCGCCGCGCCATCGAGCCAGCGCCCCGCGCGAGAGGCGCGCAGCCGCGCGGCGATGCGGGAGGCGCCGGCGATCAGCGCCGCGAAGAAGGGGATGGAAATCAGCGGCAGCAGCGGGCCGAGGATGAGCATCTGCAACCAGGCGGGGCTGCGCCCCGGGTCGACGAAAAGCGGCACGAAGGCGAGGAAGAACAGCCCGACCTTGGGATTCAGCAGGTTGGTCAGGAAGCCCTGCCGCCAGGCGGCGGCGAAACCGCCCTGCACGGGGCCGTCGGTCATCAGACCCCCCTGGCCGCGGAACGCCGCGCGGATCGCCTGAACGCCGATCCAAAGCAGGTAGAGCGCGCCGGCGACACGCAGGGCGGTGAACAGCCCAGGATGGGTCGCGACCAGGGCGGCCACGCCGGCCGCGGCGGCCAGGATATGCACCGAAGCCCCCGAGAAGATCCCAAGCGTCGCCGCCCAGCCGCGCCGCGCGCCGCCCGCCAGGGTCTGCGCGAGCACGAAGGCCATGTCCGGCCCCGGCGTCACCACCAGGACGACGCAGGCCAGCAGATATCCGGCGAGGAGGCTGGGATCGACAGGCATGGGCGGAGGAAAGCGCCGCCCATGCCATTCGTCCAACGCATTGGCCTGATGCGGTCGATCAGGCACGTTGATGGGACAGGGGCGGAGCGGGTGCGGCTCCGCCCCTGTCCGGATGTCGTCAGCCGCCTTTGACGGTCAGCTTCACCTCGACGTTCCCGCGCGTCGCATGGGAGTAGGGGCAGATCTTCTCATGCGCTTCCCGGGCCAGCGTCTCGAGCGTCGCCTGGGGCACGGTGGGATCCTCGACGATCAGCTCGACGGCCAGGCCGAAGCCGCCGCCTTCGCGCGGGCCGATCGACACGGCAGTGCTCACCTTCGCCCCGGCGGCGTTGACCTTGTGCTGGCGGCCGACGAAATCCACCGCGCCGCCGAAGCAGGCGGCATAGCCGGCGGCGAAGAGGTGCTCGGGCGTCGCGGTATCCGGCTTGCCGGGGCCGCCCATCGCCTTGGGCACGGACAGATCGACGGAAACCATCCCGTCATCGGTCGCGGTGTGGCCGTTGCGCCCACCGGTCGCGCTGGCATGGGCGGTGAATTTCGGGTCGATCTTGTCCACCATGGGGGTCCTCCTGTCGTGTGACGGCAGGAGGGGAGGTGGGGGCGCGATCCGATGAGGCAAGGCGGGGTCAGAGACCGGCCATGGTCCGATACTCGGCCTCGGTCAGGACGCGGATGCCGAGTTCCGCCGCCTTGGTGGCCTTGGAGCCCGCATCGGCACCGACGATCACGAAATCGGTCTTCTTCGAAACCGATTTCGTCACCTTGGCGCCAAGGCGTTCGGCCTGGGCCTCCGCTTCGTCGCGGGTCAGCGTTTCCAGCGTGCCGGTGAAGACCAGCGTCTTGCCGGCGAAGGGGCTGTCGGAAGCAGCCGCCGCCTCGGCGGGCAGGGGCGGGGCCTCCCTCGCCAGATCGTCGAGAGCGGCGAGCGCGCGGGGCTCGGCAAAGAACTCGACGAGCTCCTCCGCGATGGCGGGGCCGATGCCCTGGATCGAGCCGAGCTCCTCGCGCGCCTCCGACCCGATGATGTGGGCGGCCACCATCTTCGCGCGCCATTCCTCCAGCGTGTGGTAGTGGCGGGCGAGCAGCTTCGCGTTCTGCTCGCCGATGCGGCGGATGCCGAGCGCGAAGATGAAGCGTTCGAGCGCGACATGCCGCCGCGCTTCGATCGCATCGAGCAGCTTTCCCACCTTGCGCTCGCCCCAGCCTTCCCAGGCGAGCATCGCATCGCGCCTATCGTGCAGGCGGAATATGTCGGCGGGGCTGTGGACCAGGTGCTCGTCGAACAGCTTCTGGATGTTCTCCTCGCCGAGGCCCTCGATGTCCATCGCGCGGCGGGAGGCGAAGTGCTTCAGGCGTTCGACCACTTGCGCATTGCAGGTCAGGCCGCCGGTGCAGCGGCGGACCACATCCTCGCCGTCGCGGATGGCGTGGGACCCGCAGACCGGGCAATGGTCGGGGAAGACGAAGGGAACCGCGCCCGCCGGGCGCTTCTCCGGCACATAGCCCAGGATTTGCGGGATCACGTCGCCGGCGCGCTGGAGGATGACGGTGTCGCCGATGCGCACATCCTTGCGCGCGATCTCATCCTCATTGTGCAGCGTCGCGTGGCGGACGACGACGCCGCCGACGGTGACGGGCTGCATCACCGCGCGCGGGGTCAATGCGCCGGTGCGGCCCACCTGGATCTCGATATCGAGCAGCGTCGTCGTCGCCTGCTCGGCAGGGAATTTCCACGCCGTCGCCCAGCGCGGCGCGCGGCCGACGAAGCCGAGCCGGCGCTGCCAGTCGAGCCGGTCGATCTTGTAGACGACGCCATCGATGTCATAGCGCAGCGCGGCGCGCTGATCGGCCATGGATTGCTGGAAGGCGGCGGCCTCGTGCTCGCCGGCCAGGCGCGTCGAGAGCGGATTCACCTGGAACCCCCAATGGCGCAGGCGGTCGAGGAAGCCGTGATGGGTCTCCGCCGGGCCTTCGCTCGCCGCACCCATCGCATAGGCGAAAAGCTTGAGCGGGCGCGAGGCGGTGATGCGCGGATCGAGCTGCCGCACCGACCCAGCCGCGGCGTTGCGCGGATTGGCGGGGACGACGATGGCCTCGCCGAGCTTCTCGCCACGCGCGCGCCGCGCCTCGCGTTCCTCCAGCGCGTTCTCCTGCGCCGTGCGGAAGGCCAGGAAGTCCGCCTTGTCCATGAAGATCTCGCCGCGGATCTCGATGCGCGCGGGGAAGGGCGCATGCAGCCGGCGCGGGACATCCGCGATGGTCAGCAGGTTCTGCGTGACGTCCTCGCCTTCGGCGCCGTCGCCGCGCGTGGCGCCCTTGATGAAGACGCCGTTCTCGTAGAGCAGGTTGATCGAGAGGCCATCGATCTTGGGTTCCGCGACGAAATGCAGCGCCTCCTCCGCCTTCAGGCCGAGGAAGCGGCGGATGGAGGCGCAGAACTCGGCGAATTCCTCCGGGCTGAAGACGTTGTTCAGCGAGAGCATCGGCTCGCCATGGCGCGACTTGGCGAAGCCTTCGGCGATGGCGGCGCCGACGCGGCGGGATGGGCTGTCCTCCCGGATCAGCGCGGGGAAGCGCGCCTCGATCGCGCGGTTGCGGAGCACCAGCGCGTCGTAGCCGGCGTCGCTGATCTCCGGCGCGTCCTTGCCGTGGTAGAGCGCGTCGTGATGAGCGATCTCGGCGGCGAGCGCCGCCAGTTCATCGGCGGCGTCGGTTTCGGTGAGGGCAGCGACGTCGCGGCTGCGCAGGGTGGTCATCGCGGTTTCTCGGCGGCGAGGTTCAGGAAGTCCTGGTACACGACGGCGAAGGCCATGACACGCTCACCCTTCGACCCGAGGCGCCGGTAGAAGGCGTGGGCGGCGGCGTTGCCTTCCCGCGCCGTCAGCCAGAGATGGCGGGCGCCCTGCGCGTGGCCCGCCCGGGCCATGGCGCCGAGCAGCGCCCGGGCGATGCCCTGTCGACGACGATCGGGCACGACATAGAGATCCCCGACATAGACCCCTTTCTCGGCATGCCCGGTCTCATAGGTGGCATGCCCCGTCGCATAGCCGATCAGCGCGCCATCCCGGGCTTCCGCCACGATGACGATGGCTTGCCCGATCAGGTCGCGTCGCAGCGCGTCTGTCGTCAGGAGATCGTCCGGATCCCCCTGATCCCGATTCAGCGCCGCGATCAGGTCGCGCAGCGCTTCCGCATCCCGCGCCTCGCCACGCCTGACGCTGACCGTCTGCGAGGGCGGTATTCCAGAAGAAGGAGGGGGCTCGGGGGAGTTCTCTCCCCCGACCTTGCTTCTCTCACCGCCCATCCGCCAGCAGGCTTTCCGCCGCCGCGCGGGCCGCGTCCGTGACCTTCTCGCCGGCGAGCATGCGCGCCAGCTCCTCGCGCCGCTCGCCTTCGGGCAGCGTCTCCACCCGCGTTTCCGCGCGCTGCCCCTTCACCTGCTTGGCGACGCGCATATGGGCCGCCCCGCGCGCCGCGACCTGGGGCGAGTGGGTCACGACGAGCACCTGCAGCCGTTCCGCGACGCGCGCGAGCCGGTCGCCGACCGCCGCCGCGGTGGCGCCGCCGATGCCGGAATCCACCTCGTCGAAGACCAGCGTGGGCACCGGCGATCCGCGCGCGAGCACGACCTTCAGCGCCAGCATCAGCCGCGAGAGTTCGCCGCCCGAGGCGATCTTGGCGAGCTGCCCTGGCGTCTGGCCGGGGTTGGTCGCGACCAGGAAGGCGATGCGGTCCTGCCCGTCGGGACCCCAGCCATTCTCGTCCCTGGGCGCGATGTCGATGGACAGGCGCGCACGATCGAGCTTGAGCGGCGGCAATTCCTTGGCGACGGCCTTCTCCAGCCGGGTCGCGGCGTCGCGGCGGGCTTCGGTGAGGGCGGCGGCGGCGGCCAGATAAGCCTTGCGCGCGGCGGCCTCGTCGCGTTCGAGGGCGGCGACGCGGTCGGAGCCGGCATCCAGTGCCTCGAGCCGCGCGCGGAGATCGGCGGCGAGCGCCGGCAGGTCGGTGACGGCGACGGAGTGCTTCCGCGCGGCGGCGCGGAGCGCGAAGAGGCGCTCCTCGACCACCTCCAGCCGGCGCGGGTCGGGACCGCCTTCGTCGAGCAGCCGGGTCAGGGCGGCTTCGGCCTCGGCCAGCGCGTCCTGGGCCGCGGCCAGGGCAACCAGGGCGGGCTGGGCTTCCTCATTGGGCGGGGGCAGGCGTTCGAGGGCGCGGGCGGCCTCCCGCAGCGCGCGGGCGGGGGAGGCGGCGCGGCGATCGCGCGGGGTGAGTTCCGCGATGGCGGCGGCGATGGCCTCGGCGCGGCGCTCGCCCTGCTGGAGGCGCTGACGCTCGGCGGCGAGGCGGTCTTCCTCGCCTTCCTCGGGGTTCAGCTCCTTGAGCTCGCCCACGGCGTGGCGGAGCCATTCCTCCTCGCGCTGCGCGGCGGCGATGGCCTCGCGCGCATCGTGCAGACGGCGCGTCGCGGCGCGCCAGGCGGACCAGGCCTCGGCCACGGCGGTGCGGCGGGGTTCCAGCCCGCCGAAGGCATCGAGCAGCCCGGCATGGGATGCGGGATCGGCGAGGCCCACCTGGTCGTGCTGGCCCTGCACCTCGACCAGCGACGCGCCGAGGCGGCGCAGCAGTGCTACGCCCACGGGCTGGTCGTTGACGAAGGCGCGCGAGCGGCCATCGGCCTGCACCACGCGGCGCAGGACGAGATCCTCCTCCGGCTCGATGCCCTGTTCGCGCAGGATGTCGAAGGCGGGATGTTGCGGCGGCGGGTGGAAGGCGGCGGCGACGGAGGCCTGGGCCTGGCCGGCGCGGACCATGCCTGATTCGGCGCGGCCGCCGAGCGCGAGGCCGAGGCTGTCGAGCAGGATCGACTTGCCCGCGCCGGTCTCGCCCGTCAGTGCCGTGAGGCCCGGACCGAAAGCGAGGTCCAGGCGCTCGATCAGCACCACGTCGCGAATGGCGAGGCTGGCGAGCACGGTGCCGCCGGCGCCCGCGCTAAAACAGCCAGTTCATCGCGCGGGTGAAGAAGCCCGGGCGGTCCTGCGGGGCGCCCGACGCACCTTCGACCAGCAGCGCGTAGGAATCCTGGTACCAGGGGCTGCCCGGATAGTTGTGGCCGAGCACCGACGCGGTCCGCCGTGCCTCATCCGTCAGGCCAAGCGAGATGTAGATCTCGGTCAGGCGGTGCAGCGCCTCGGGCACGTGGTTGGTCGTCTGGTACTCGTCCACCACACGGCGGAAGCGGCCGATCGCGGCGGCGGAGAGGCCCTGGCGCTGATACCAGCGGCCGACATGCATCTCGCGCCCCGCCAGGTGGTCGCGGCCGAGGTCGATCTTGAGGCGCGCATCGCGGGCATAGGCGGTGTCGGGGAAGCGGTTCACCACTTCCTGCAGCGCGTTCATCGCGGTGATGGTCTGCTGCTGGTCGCGCTCGGCGTCGTTGATCTGCTCATACTGCGCGAGCGCGCGGAGATAGTAGGCATAGGCGATGTCGCGATGCGCCGGATGGAGCTGGATGAAGCGGTCCAGCGCGCCGATCGCCTCGGTGTAGCGGTTGCGGTAGTATTCCGTGTAGGCGGACATCAGCTTCGCATTCGTCGCCCAGGTGGAATAGGGGTGCTCCCGTTCCACGGCGTCGAAGAGGTCGACGGCGCGCTGATAGCGGCCGTTCCGCAGTTCCTGCATGCCGGCGGCGTAGAGCGCCTCCGGCGACTGGTCAGCCGCATCGGCCGGCGCGGTGCTGCCGCCGCTCAGGGAGGGGTCGGCCCCGGTGCCTTGCCGGAAGCGCGAGCTCTCGCCACAGGCGGCCAGCGCCACGATCAGGAGGAGGGGCAGGAATCGACGGATCATCTCGGCAGCCATGAAGTCGCGCCGCTCTATATCACGCGGTGGGGCAAACCCGCCAAGCCGCCGGCCCGACCGGGGCGGTTCAGGCGATGGCCGGCGCGGCCGCGGCGCGCAGGGGAGAGGCGGAAACGCCTTCGGCGAAGGCAGGGACGCCCGCGTAGCGCCAGGCCGAGGCATCGGCGAAGAGCGCGCGCAGCAGGCGGTTGTTGAGCGCATGGCCCGAGCGGCTGCCGCGGAAGCGCGCCTGCAGCGGCGCGCCGGCGAGAGCGAGGTCGCCCACCACGTCGAGAAGCTTGTGCCGCACGAACTCATCCGGCCGGCGCAGCCCGCCGGGGTTGAGGATCATCGGCCCATCCACCACCACCGCGTTCGCCAGGCTGCCGCCTTGGGCGAGGCCGATGGAACGCAGCCGGGCCACATCCTCGGCCAGGGTGAAGGTACGGGCATCGGCCAGCGTCTCGCGGAAGCTGCGCGGCGTGACGCGCAGGGAGGCGCCCTGCCGGCCGATCGCGGTATTCGGGAAGTCGATCTCGAGCTCGGCGTCGAAGGCCGCTTCGCGCGCCGGGAGAAGCTCGGCGAAGGCGCCGGAGGCATCCTCGACGCGCACCGGACGCAGCACCTCGATCGTCTCCCGCGGGGCGGCGGTGGTGACGATGCCGGCGCAGTCGATCAGGAAGACGAAGGGCGTGGCCGAGCCGTCCATGATGGGGACTTCCGGGCCATCGACCTCGATGATGGCGTCATCGATGCCGGTGCCGGCCAGGGCGGCCATGACGTGCTCGATGGTGCCGATGCGGCCCTCGCCCTCACCGATCGCGGTGCAGAGCCGGGTGTCGGTCACGCGGTCGAACAGCGCCGGGATCTCGATGCCGAGGTCGCTGCGGCGGAAGACGATGCCGGTGCCGGCGGCGGCCGGATGCAGGGTGACGGAAGCGCGGCGGCCGGAATGCAGGCCCACGCCGACGCATCCGATGGATGCCTTCAGCGTCTTGCGCCGTCCCGTCTCTGCCGTGATGAAACCGTCCATCTGTCCTGCTGCCTTTCCGGGGCCGCCCCTTTGTCGTCGCCACCCGGAAGAACCGGGGCAGGATGACGCCGGAGATAGCACCCAGGCTCAAACAAGCACTGTGCGCTGCGGGATGCCATTCAAGCCTTGTTTCTCTATATTACGTTGCAAGCCATTGAAATTGCTGAATTGCTGCGGCGCGGAATATGGCATGAAGAAGGCGCTCACCCACGCAACCGACTCCGCGGGGTCAGAAGCGGCCGATGCGCGTCATGGTTGCGATCGCGCACAAAAAACCCGCTGCGCGTTGCCGCGGCAGCGGTTTTCGGATCGCCCGGCCCGCCTGGGGCCGCGGCGTCAGTTGCTCTGGCGGCGCAGGAAGGTCGGGATTTCCAGACCCATCTCATCCTGATGCTGCGGGGCCACAGGGCGCGGCGCCGGCCGTGCGGGGGCCGCGGAAGGCGCGACGACCGAGGGCTCCATCCGCACGCTCGGCGCGACGTGGTGCGCCGCCGCGGCCGGGGCCTCGGGCAGGGAGCGGCGCATCATGCCGCCCAGACCGACGCTGGTCGCCTTCTGGAACAGGCTGCGGATGCCGCCGCCGGTCTGGCGCGGCGGCTCGACTGTCGCCGGGCGCATCGCCGGCATCGCTTCGTGATGCATCGCCGGGGCGGCGGACATCATCACCGGTGCCGGGGCAGGCTGCTCCATCATCGCAGCGGTCATCGGCTCCGCCTGCGGCGCGTCGTAGAGCGCGGGGTCCGGCGCGGCTTCGACCACCGCCGGGCGCATCGCCGGCATCGCCATCACCGGCGCCGCGGCGGGGCGCACGAAGGACGGCGCGGCGACCGGGCGCGACGGAGCGGCGGCAGGCGCGACGCCCTGCGTGGCGACGGCGGAGATCGGCGCGCCGCCATTGACGACGAGCTTCGGCTTCGCCGCTTCTTCCTTCACCGCCACATCGATGCCGGTGGCGACGACCGAGACGCGCACGCGCCCGTTCATGGTGTCGTCGACCGAGGTGCCGAAGATGATGTTGGCGTCCTCGTCCACTTCCTTGCGGATGCGGTTCGCGGCTTCGTCCACCTCGAACAGCGTCATGTCGAGGCCGCCGGTGATGTTGATCAGCACGCCGCGCGCGCCGGCCATCGAGATGTCCTCGAGCAGCGGATTGCTGATCGCGGCTTCGGCGGCCTTGCGGGCGCGGTCCTCGCCCTCGGCCTCGCCGGTGCCCATCAGGGCCTTGCCCATCTCGGCCATCACGGTGCGGATGTCCGCGAAGTCGAGATTGACCATGCCCGGATTGACCATCAGGTCGGTCACGCCGCGCACGCCCATGTAGAGGACGTTGTCGGCCATCTTGAACGCTTCCTGAAAGGTCGTGCGCTCATTGGCCAGGCGGAAGAGGTTCTGGTTCGGGATGACGATCAGCGTGTCCACGAAGGATTGCAGCTCGTCGATGCCGGAATCGGCGGACTTCTTGCGCTTCGGCCCTTCGAAGTCGAACGGCTTGGTCACGACGCCGACGGTGAGGATGCCGCGCTCGCGCGCCATGCGCGCGATGACCGGCGCGGCGCCCGTGCCGGTGCCGCCGCCCATGCCGGCGGTGATGAAGAGCATGTGCACGCCTTCGATGTGGCGTGCGATCTCATCCATCGCTTCTTCGGCTGCGGCGCGGCCGATCTCGGGCTTCGCGCCGGCGCCGAGGCCCTGCGTCAGGTGCGGGCCGAGCTGCACGCGGCGTTCGGCGCGCGAATGGAACAGCGACTGGCTGTCGGTGTTGGCGACGAGGAATTCGACGCCGTCGAGCCCCATCGCGATCATGTTGTTGACCGCGTTGGTACCACCGCCGCCGACGCCGACGACCGTGATGCGCGGGCTGAAATCCGTTTGCGTGCTGGTCGGCACGGTCAGGTTCAGGGTCATGGGCGGGCCTCCTGATGAGTCTCTACGCGACCGCTGCGATTCGTGGCGAGTGCCAACATCAGACGCGGTCCTTGATCCAGTTGACGAAGCGGTGGAAGGCGCTGCCGGCGCGGGCCGGTCCAGGCGCGATGTCGAGCACCGGGCGACCTTCGCCCGCGCCCCACAGCAGCAGGCCGATCGCCGAGGCGAAGGCCGGGCCGGACGCGGCCTCCGCCAAGCCGCGCACGGCGAGCGGGCGACCGACGCGCACCTGGCGATCAAGAACGCGTGCGGCGAGCTCGCGCGCACCGACGAGCTGGCTCGCGCCGCCGGTCAGCACGACGCGCGTGCCGCCTTCCTTGCCGAGTCCCGCGGCGTCGAGCTTCTCGCGCACCAGCTCGAAGGTCTCCTCAAGCCGCGGCTTGATGATGCCGACGACCATGGCGCGCGGGATGCGGGCGATGGCGTGCTCATCCTCGCCGAGCAGCGGGACGGGCAGGAACTCGCGGTCGTCATCCGCGCCGCCATGCACGCTGCCATGCAGCGTCTTGATGCGTTCGGCATGCGCGACGGGCGTCGAGAGCACGGTGGCGAGGTCGTTCGTCACCTGGCCACCGCCGACCGCGATCTGCGCGGTGTGGACCAGGTGGCCTTCGCTGAAGACGGCGAGGGAGGTCGTGCCGCCGCCCATGTCGATGATGGTGGCGCCGAGCTGCTTCTCGTCCTCCACCAGCGTGGCGAGGCCGGCGGCGAAGGGGGCGGAGACCAGTTCCTCCACTTCCAGGTCGCAGCGCATCAGGCAGGCGCCGAGGTTGCGCAGCGAGGCCTGGGAGGCCGCGACCATGTGCAGCCGCGCGCCCAGCGTGTCGCAGATCATGCTGCGCGGATCGTCGACACCCGGCGTCGCATCCACGGTGAAGGAAAGCGGGATGGCATGCACCGTCTCGCGCGCTTCCTCCGCCGTGCGGCGGCGGCCTTCGTGCAGGATGGCGCGCAGGTCGTTCTCGGTGACGGCGCGCCCGCCGATCCCCCATTGGATGTTGAGCTGGCGGGAATCCGGCTGGCCGCAGGACAGGTTCACGATCGCGCCGGGGATGCGCGTATCGGCCATCTCCTCCGCCTGGCCGACCGCGGCGCGGATGGCGCGTTCCGCTTCTTCCAGATCGACGATGGACCCGCCCTTCACCCCGCGCCCGCGCTGCCAGCCGAAGCCGAGCACGCGCGGGGAGCCATCGGATTCGATGCGCGCGATCAGGCAGACCGCCTTGGTCGACCCGATGTCGATCACGCCGAAGGTGCCGCTGCGCGCGTGACGGCGCTTGCGAGGCGGCTGGCCGGGCTCGACGGGGGCGGGGAGGCGGGCCATCTGGTTCATCCGCGTCGGGCCCGGGTCGCCTGCTGCGTGGGCTGTTCGGCCGGTTCCGCCTGCCGCGTCGGACGCAGCACGAGCCGGTCCGGCAGGCGCAGGTCAATGGCGGCGAGGGGGCGGTCGAGCAGCTTCCCCTCGCGCTGCAGCTCCGCCAGGCGCTGGATGGCCGCGCCTTCCGCGCCTTCGGGCAGCAGGACGTCCGTGCCGTTGTGAAGGCGGAGGTTCCAGCGCCGCTCATGGATGCGGACCATGGCCTGGACGCGTTCGTTCACGTCGGGCTGGGCGCGGAGCAGGTCGTAGAGCGCGGCGCCGGTGGCATCCGCGCCGGTGCCGACCAGGAGGGGAAGCGGGCCGAACTGGTCGAGGCCGTCGGCGGCGACGACCTTGCCTTCGCGGTCGATGATCACGAAACGGCCGCTGTTCTGCCAGATGGCGAAGGGGCGGCGTTCGTCGATGCGCACGAGGATGGTGCCGGGCAGGCGGCGCTCGACATGGGCGTGCTGGACCCAGGCGATGGTCTCGATGCGCGTGCGGGCGGCCTCGGGCGAGAATTCCAGCATCGGATCGCCGCGGGAGACGCCGAGGGCCGCGCGGATCATGTCGGTCGGCGTGTTGCGGCGGCCTTCCAGGATGACCTGCTGCACTTCGAGGCCGAGACCCTCGCCGATGCCGGAGAAGGATTCGGTCAGGCTGCGCACGCGCCCGGCCGGATCCACCGCGCGCACCGCCAGCACCACGACGGCGAGCGCGCCGAGCCCCGCCGCGCCATAGAGCGCCGGGCGCAGCAGTGCGCGACGGCGCTTGAGCCAGATGCGCGTGCGTGAAGGGCGTTCCGGCGCCTTCTGCACCGATGATGTCCGGGAGAGCCGTTCCCGCGCCGCGGCGCGGACCGGATCACGCGCCATGCCGGGCCTCCTTCACCATCCAGGCGCAGAGGGCGGGGAAGGGAATGCCGCAATGGGCGGCCTGTTCCGGCAGCAGGGAGGTCGGCGTGAGACCGGGCTGGGTGTTGACCTCGAGCAGGATGAGGCGGCGCTGCTCCTCATCATAGCGCAGGTCGGCGCGGGAGGCCCCGCGGCACCCCAGCGCCTGATGCGCGCGCAACGCGATGTCGAGGGCGCGCTCATAATCTTCCTGCGGCATCCGCGCCGGGACGACGTGCCGCGATCCGCCGGCAGCGTATTTCGATTCGTAGTCATAGAAGGTGCCGGCATCGGCGAGGATATCGGTCACCGCCAGCGCCCGGTCGCCCATGACGCCGACGGTCAGTTCGCGCCCCGGGACATAGCTTTCCACCATGGCCTGCTCGCCATAGCGCCAGGTGCGCGCGATCTCGGCGCGCTGGTTGCTGCCCTTCAGCACGATGTGGACGCCGACCGAGGAACCTTCGTTCACCGGCTTCACCACATAGGGGACCGGCAGCGGGTCGGCGGCTTCGAGCTCATCGCGCGTGACCAGGCGATGCTCGACCACCGGGAGGCCGGCGGCGCGGAACACTGCCTTGGCCGCGGCCTTGTCCATGGCCAGCGCCGAGGCGCGCACGCCCGAATGTGTATAGGGAATGCCGAGCCAGTCGAGGACGCCCTGGATGCAGCCATCCTCGCCGTAGCGGCCATGCAGGGCGTTGAAGACCGCGTCGGGGCGCGGATGCGTCAGCGCTTGGATGACCGCGGCGAGGTCATCCGTGACCTCGATCGGGATGACCTCGAAGCCCGCTTCGCGCAGGGCGAGGATGCATTCGCGGCCCGAGGAGAGCGAGACTTCGCGCTCGGCCGACTTGCCACCGTAGAGGACCGCCACCGTCTGCGTCATGCAGGCCTCCCGATACGCTTGATTTCCCAGTCGAGTTCAATGCCCGAAGCCGCCTTCACGCGGGCGCGAACCTCTTCGCCGAGGGCTTCGATCTCGGCCGCGGTCGCGCCGCCCAGATTGAGCAGGAAGTTGCAGTGCTTCTCGCTGACCTGCGCGGCGCCGTGCGTGAGGCCGCGGCAGCCGGCCTCGTCGATGAGCTGCCAGGCCTTCTTCTCACCGGGCGGGTTCTTGAAGGTGGAGCCGCCGGTCCGCGCGCGGACAGGCTGCGTCGCTTCGCGGGCGGCGCGGATCTCGTTCAGCCGCGTCGCGATGGCCGCGGCATCGCCCGGCGCGGCGCGCAGGCGGGCGCGGGTGACGACGCTGCGGCCGGGCAGTTCGGCGCGGCGATAGGCGAAATGCAGATCGGCCGCGGTCAGGCGGATGACGCCCCCGGGCGTGGCGATCTCCGCCCAGTCGAGGACGTCCTTGATCTCCGCGCCATAGGCGCCGGCGTTCATGGCCACGGCGCCGCCGATCGTGCCGGGGATGCCGACGAGGAATTCCAGCCCGGCCAGCGCGTGCTGCGCCGCGGTCTCGGCGACGGTCACGTCGAGCGCGGCCGCGCCTGCCACGATGCCGTCGGCTTCAATGGTGATGCCGCTGAAGCCGCGCGCGAGGCGGATGGTCACGCCCTCGATGCCACCATCGCGCACGATCATGTTGGATGCCGCGCCGATGACGGTCAGCGGCGTCGTCGCGGACAGGCGCTGCAGCAGCGCGACGAGATCGTCCGCATCCGCCGGCCGCACCAGCGTGTCGGCATTCCCACCCACGCGGAACCAGGTCTGCGGCCCGACCGGCGCATCATGGGCGATGCGCCCCCTCAAGGGCGGCGTCGAGGTTTCCAACGGCCTTTCGGCCTTTGGCGGGGAGGGTAAGGGAGGGGCCGGGCCCCTCCCGATGGCGGCGGCGGCCATCATCACTTCATCGCCCCCGCGAGCCGCCCGCGGGACCGCTGCTGCAGCTCCTGTAACTGCCCCGGCAGCGCATGCGCCCACTGGGTGATGTTCCCCGCCCCGAGGCACACGACGTAGTCCCCGGACTTCGCGATGGCGTGGATCATCTCGGGCAGCGAGTCCGGCCCCGGCAGCGGCACGACCGAGCGATGCCCGCGCGCGCGCAGCCCTTCGACCAGCGCGTCCTTGTCGATGCCCTCGATCGGCTGCTCGCCGGCCGCATAGACATCCGCGACGATCACCGTCCCGGCATCGTTCATGCAGGTGCAGAAATCCTCGAACAGCGTAGCGAGGCGGGAGTAGCGATGCGGCTGCACCACCGCGATCACGTCCCGCGCGCCGGCCTGGCGGGCGGCCTTGAGCACCGCCGCGATCTCGACCGGGTGGTGGCCGTAATCGTCGATCACGGAGATGCCGCCCGCTTCCCCGGTGCGGGTGAAGCGGCGCTTCACTCCCTTGAAGCCGGCGAGCGCGGTGCGGATGGTGGATTCATCCACATCCATCTCGACGCCGATGGCGATGGCGGCGAGGGCGTTCTGAACGTTGTGCTGGCCGAGCATCGGCAGGCGGAAGGGCTTCATGTTTCGCACGCGGCCGGTGGCGCGGTCCGTGATCGTCACCTCGAAGGTCGCGCCCATGCGGTCGGTCAGCACGCGTTCGGCACGCACATCGGCCTGGGGGGAGAAGCCATAGGTGATGATGCGCCGGTCGGACAGGCGCGGGATCATCGCCTGGACCTCGGGGTGGTCCATGCAGAGCACCGCGAAGCCGTAGAAGGGGATGTTGCCGACGAACTGGGCGTAGCCTTCCTTCATGGCCTCGCCCGTGCCCCAGTGGTCGAGGTGCTCGGGGTCCATGTTGGTCACGACCGCGACGACGGCGGGCAGCTTCAGGAAGGAACCGTCGGATTCATCGGCCTCGACGACCATCCAGTCGCCCGCGCCCATGCGCGTGTTGGTGCCATAGGCATTGATGATGCCGCCATTGATGACGGTGGGGTCGAGCCGCGCCGCTTCCAGCACGGCAGCGACGAGGGAGGTCGTCGTCGTCTTGCCATGGGTGCCGCCGATGGCGATGGACCATTTCAGGCGCATCAGCTCGGCGAGCATCTCGGCGCGGCGCACCACGGGGATGAAGCGCTGGCGGGCGGCCACGACCTCGGGGTTGTCGCGCTTCACCGCGGTGGAGGTGACGACCACCTGCGCATCGCCGAGATTGGTCGCGTCATGCCCGACCGCGACCGCGATGCCGTTGGCGCGCAGGCGTTGGACATTCGTGCTGTCGGCGATGTCGCTGCCCTGCACCTGGTAGCCGAGGACGTGCAGCACCTCGGCGATGCCGGACATGCCGATGCCGCCGATGCCGACGAAGTGGATGGGTCCGATATTGAGCGGCAGCGCGCGCATCAGGCGGCCCCCATGGTCGCGCGCTTGGCGAGAGCCAGCACCTGGTCAGCGAGATCCCGCGCCGCCTGCGGGCGGGCGAGGGCGGAGGCGGCCGCGGCGGCGGAAGCAAGCCGCTCCGGCACGGTAAAGAGAGCCGTCATGCGTTCGGAGAGCGAGGCGGGCGTGAAGGCCGGCTGCGGATAGACCCAGGCCGCGTCGGCCTCGGCCAGGGCGCGGGCATTGGCGTTCTGATGGTCGTCGATCGCGGAAGGCAGCGGCACCAGCACGGAAGGCCGGCCGGCGCAGGCGAGCTCCGCGACGGTCGAGGCGCCGGCGCGCGCGATCACCAGATGCGCGGTGGCGAGGCGCCCCGCGATGTCCGGGAAGAAGGGCGCGAGATTCGCGACCACGCCGGCCTCGCGATAGGCGCTCTCGGTGCGGGCGAGGTCCTCCGCGCGGCATTGCTGCGTGACCAGCAGGCGCGCGCGGATCGCCTCGGGGAGGGCCGCGACGGCGTGGGGGACGACGTCGGCGAAGACGCGCGCACCCTGGCTGCCGCCAGTGACGAGCAGGCGCAGCACGCCGCCATCGAGTGGCGCCGGATAGGGCTGGCCGGCGAGCGCGGCGAGGGCGGGGCGCACGGGATTGCCCACGATCGCGCTGTGCGTGCCGGCCGGAACGTTGGTCGTGTCCTCGAAGGACAGGGCGAGAAGGTCGGCGGCACGCGCCATCAGCCGGTTGGCGCGGCCGAGCACGGCGTTCTGCTCATGCAGGATGATCGCCGGACGACGGGACGCACCCATCAGCCGCGCCGCGGCCAGGGGCGGGAAGGAGGCATAGCCGCCGAAGCCGACGACCGCGGCCGGGTTCAGCATGCCGAGATGCCGCCGTGCCTGGATGGTGCCCGCCATCAGCTTCAACGCGCCCTTCGCGGCCCGCCGGAAGCCGCGCCCCGACAGGCCGGCCCCCGACAGCACGAAACGCTCGGCATTGGCGAAGGCGGCGCTGTCATAGGCGGTGGATCGCGCATCGGTCATCAGCGCGATGCGCTCACCCCGGCGCAGCAGTTCGGCGGCGAGCGCCTCGGCGGGGAAGAGGTGTCCGCCGGTGCCGCCGGCGGCGATGACGATGGGCTTGACCATCGGGCCCCTCACCGCACCGCTCCCGATGCCAGGCCGGGTGCGACCGGGCTGTCATCGGTGGCTTCGCCGGAGCGCGCGCCGACCCGGCGGCGGGTGAGCGCGAGTAGCATCCCCATCCCGATCGCGATGGCGAGCACCGAGGAACCGCCATAGGAAACGAAGGGCAGCGTCATCCCCTTGGTCGGGATGAGATGCAGGGTCGAGGCCATGTTGACGAAGGCCTGGAGCCCGAACTGCGTCAGCAGCCCCGTGCCGGCGAGCATGACGAAGAGGTCGTTCTCCGCCAGCAGGCGCATCAGCCCGCGCACCACGACAAAGGCAAAGAGCGCGAGGATGACGAGGCAGATCACCATGCCGAATTCCTCGCCCGCCACGGCGAAGACGAAGTCGGCATGGGCGTCGGGCAGCACGTTCTTCACGCGGCCCTCGCCGGGTCCGCGGCCGAGCAGCCCGCCATTGGCGAAGGCCTCCATCGCCACGCTGACCTGGTAGGAATCGCCCGACGACGGATCGAGGAAGCGCTGCACGCGCGACTGCACGTGGGGGAACATCAGGTAGGCGCTGATCGCGCCCAGCACGCCGAGCCCGGCGAAACCGCCGACGAGGAAGAGGTTCAGCCCCGCGACGAAGAACTGCGCGAAGAGCACCGCCGAGATGACGATGAGCATCCCGATGTCGGGCTGCCCCTTCAGGATGGCCGCGATCACCAGGTAGAGGCCGAGCGCGATCGTCGCCCCCCACACGCGGGAGCCGGGCATCTTGCCTTCCGCGATCAGCCAGGCGGCCACCACGGCGAAGAAGGGCTTGAGGAATTCCGAGGGCTGCAGCGACAGCGCCGGGATCGGCAGCCAGCGCCGCGCGCCCTTGATCTCGGTGCCGACCACGAGCGTCGCCGCCGTCAGCACCAGCGCCACCACGAAACCCATCAGCGCCAGGCGCCGCACCCCGCGCGGGGACAGCAGCGAAACCGCGACCATCAGCGACGTCGCCATCATCAGATAGGCGACCTGCTTGATGAAGAACATGTGGCGCGAGGAGGCGCCGATGCGTTCGGCCACCGCGGGCGAGGCGGCGAGCATCATGACGTAGCCGAAGCCGATCAGCGCCAGCAGGGCGGCGAGCGTCCAGCGGTCGACCGTCCACCACCAGCGGCCGAGGACGGAGGTGTCGGCGCGGGAGAAGGCCATCAGGCGTGCTCCTCGGCAATGGCGCGGGCGAGGGTGCGGAACTGGTCGCCGCGCGCGTCGAAGCCGGTGAACTGGTCCCAGGAAGCGCAGGCGGGCGAGAGCAGCACCACCGGTGCGGCGCCGGCGAAGGCGGCATCGGCCGCCGCGCGGGTCGCGACGTCGAGCGTGCCGGCGATCTCGCAGGGCACGCCATGCTCGGCGAGCGTCTTCGCGAGGATCGGCGCGTCACGCCCGATCAGGAAGGCCTTGGCGATGCGGGGGAAGAGGGACACCAGGGATTCGATCCCGCCCTCCTTCGCCGTGCCGCCCGCGATCAGCACCACGCGGTCGTAGGACGCCAGCGCGCGGGCCGTGCTGTCGGCATTGGTCGCCTTGCTGTCGTTCACGAACAGCACGCCGCCGGTCTCGGCGACGCGTTCCTGGCGATGCGGCAGGCCCGGATAGGAACGCAGCCCGGCGGCCACCCGGTCCCGCGCGATGCCGAGCGCGAAGCAGGCGGCGGAGGCTGCGGCGGCATTCTGCGCATTGTGGCTGCCGGGCAGGGCCGGTGCCTCATTCAGGTCGAGGATCGGGCCCGCCTCGTCGCGCAGCAGGCGTCCCTCGGCCCAGATGCCGCCCTTCTGGGGCGTCATGCCGGAAATCGGCACGATCCGCGCCGCCAGGCCGTGGCCCATGGCCGCCGTCATCGGGTCGTCCTGGCCCAGCACCGCGACGTCATCCCCCGTCTGCCGCGCGAAGATCCGAGCCTTCGCAGCGGCATAGCCTTCCATGTCGCCATGGCGGTCGAGGTGATCGGCGCTGAGGTTCAGCATGACAGCCACGTTGAAGCGCAGCGTGGCGATTCGCTCCAACATGTAGCTCGACATTTCGAGGGTATAGACCCCGTCCGACCCCAACATCTTGAGTCCGAGCGCCGCCGGACCGAGATTCCCCCCCACCTGGGCCGGGCGCCCGGCGCCGGTCAGGATGTGGTGGATCAGCGCCGTGGTGGTGGATTTGCCGTTGGTGCCGGTGACGCCCACGAAGCGTGCCCTGGCATGGGATGCCAGGACGGCGCGGTAGAGGAACTCCGCATCGCACAGGATCGGCGCGCCGGCCTTGCGCGCGGCGGCCGCGGCGGGATGCGCCTTGGGCAGGATGTGCGGAATGCCGGGGGAGAGCAGCAGCGCATCGGCGGCGAAGCGGCCCTCGGCCGGGTTGCGCACGGTCAGGCCGGCTTCCTCGGCGGCGCGGCGCGCGGCCTCGCCATCGTCCCACGCCTCGACCTCGGCACCCCATTCGACGAGGCGCAGCGCCGCCGGGAGCCCGGCACGGCCGAGCCCGACGACGGCGATGCGCGCGCCGCGGAAAGGGGTGAAGGGAGGCGCGGGCGTGTTCATCGGATCTTCAGCGTGCTGAGGCCGACAAGGGCCAGGATCATGGCGATGATCCAGAAGCGGATGACGATGGTCGGCTCGGCCCAGCCCTTCTTCTCGAAGTGGTGGTGCAGCGGCGCCATCAGGAAGACGCGGCGGCCGGTGCGCTTGAACCAGAAGACCTGGATCATGACCGAGACCGTCTCGACCACGAACAGCCCGCCGACGATGGCGAGCACGATCTCATGCTTCGTCGCGACGGCGAGGCCGCCCAGCGCGCCGCCCAGCGCCAGCGAGCCGGTGTCGCCCATGAAGACGGCCGCCGGCGGCGCGTTGAACCACAGGAAGCCGAGCGCCGAACCGATCAGCGCGGCCGATAGCACGGCAAGTTCGCCCGTGCCCGGGACGTAATGGAGTTGCAGGTAGTCGGCGAAGACGCGGTTGCCGACCAGGTAGGCGATCAGCGCGAAGACCGCGGCGGCGATCATCACCGGCACGATGGCCAGCCCGTCGAGCCCGTCCGTGAGGTTCACCGCGTTGGAGGCGCCCATCATCACGAACATGCCGACCAGCGGGAACAGCACGCCGAAGGAGATCAGCACCTCCTTGAACACCGGCATGGCAAGCTTGTCCGACAGCGGTCCCGGCATCAGCGCGGTGATCCACAGCGCGGCGACGAGGCCGATCACGCCCTGCGCGAAGAGCTTGCCGCGCCCCGACACGCCCTTGGTGTTGCGCTTGGTCACCTTCAGCCAGTCGTCGACGAAGCCGATCGCGCCATAGCCCACCGTGACCAGCAGCACCGCCCAGACGAAGCCCGAGCGCAGATCGGCCCAGAGCAGCGTCGACACGACGAGCGCGGTCAGGATCATCACGCCGCCCATGGTCGGCGTGCCCTTCTTCTCGATCAGGTGGCGTTCCGGCCCGTCGTCGCGGATGGGCTGCCCGCCGCGCTGGAAGGAACGCAGCCAGCGGATGATCGGCGCACCGAAGACGAGGCAGATCAGCAGCGCGGTCATGCACGCCGCGCCGGCGCGGAAGGTGTGGTAGCGCGCGAGGTTGAAGAGGAAGAAATCCTCAGCATAGGGCGTGAGGAGATTGTAGATCATGCGGCAGCACTTTCGGTCAGCGCCCGCACCACGGCTTTCATGCCGGTCGCGAGGCTGCCTTTGACGAGGATGGTATCGCCGTCGCGCAGCGCGGCGCGGACGAGCGGGGCGAGTTCCGTGGATGTTTCCGTCCAGCCGCCCACCATCTCAGGCGGCAGCGCGGCGAGGGTATGGCGCATCAGCGGGGCGCAGGCAAAGACCAGATCCGCCGAATCCCGCAGCGGCGCGGCCAGCGCGCGATGTTCCGGCTCCGCAAAATCTCCCAGTTCACCCATCTGCCCCAGTGCGGCGATCTTGCGCCGGCCGGGCAGCAGCTTCAGCAGCGCGAGCGCCGCGCGCATCGAGGGCGGCTGGCCATTATAGGCTTCGTCCAGCAGCAGGGCCGTGCCGCCATCCGGCGTGCGGATCTGCCGGCGATCGCCGCGCCCGGGCATCGCGCGGAAATCCGCCAGCCGCGCCGCACCCGCCGCCACGTCGGCGCCAATCGCCGCCACGGCCGCGAGGGCCGCAATGCTGTTGCGTGCCATGTGCAGCCCAGGCGTGCCGAGCCGATAGGCAATGCGGGCGCCGGCGATCTCCGCCTCGATGTCGCTGCCTTCGGTGTCGGCGGCGATTCGGATCGGATGCGCATCGCCACCCTCGCCGAAGGTGAGGATGCGCGCGCCGGCAGCGGCGTCGCGCAGGATGGACAGCATCGGCGTGTCGGCGGGCAGAACCATGATCCCGCCTGCGTCGAGGCCGAGCGCGATCGAGCCCTTCTCCCGCGCGATGGCCTCGAGGCTGCCCATATGACCGATATGCGCGGCCTCGACCGTGGTGATCAGCGCGACATGCGGGCGGGCGAGGCGCGCGAGCGGCGCGATCTCGCCCGGATGGTTCATGCCGATCTCGATCACGGCGAAGTCGCCGTCGCGCGGCATGCGCGCGAGGGTCAGCGGCACGCCCCAATGGTTGTTGTAGGAGGCAACCGCGGCATGCGTCGTCCCGCTGGCCGACAACGCGGCGCGCAGCATCTCCTTGGTGCTGGTCTTGCCGACGGATCCGGTCACGGCGATGAAGCGCGCCGTGCTGCGCGCGCGTGCGGCCGCCCCCAGCGCGGTCAGCCCGGCAAGCGTATCGCCCACGCGCAGCAGCGGAGCATCCGGCGCGACGCCGGGCGGCTCGCGGTCCACCAGCGCGGCCACCGCACCTTTTGACAGGGCCTCGGCGACGAAATCATGCCCATCGCGCAGATCGCGCAGCGCCACGAACAGGTCGCCCGGCGCGATGCTGCGCGTGTCGATGGACACGCCGGTCACCGCGACGTCGTGCGCCAGCGTTCCGCCGGTGGCGGCGCGCAACTCGGCGGCGGTCCACAGCGCGGTCATGGCGCGGCGCCCGCGAGGCGGCGCACGACCTCGACATCGTCGAAGGGATGCTTGATGCCGGCGATCTCCTGGCCGGATTCATGGCCTTTCCCGGCCACGGCCAGAATGTCGCCGGGCCGCAACCCGGACAGCGCGGCGGCGATGGCGGCCTCGCGCTCGCCGGCATCGATGGCGCCGGGCGCGCCGGCCAGCACGGCGGCGCGGATGGTCGCCGGATCCTCGCTGCGCGGATTGTCGTCCGTGACCCAGACCACGTCGGCATGAGCAGCGGCGGCACGGCCCATCAACGGGCGCTTGCCCGGGTCGCGGTCGCCACCCGCGCCGAACAGCACATGCAGCCGTCCCGTGGTGTGTGGCCGCAGCGCCGTCAGCAGCCGTTCCAGCGCATCCGGCGTATGGGCGAAATCCACATAGACCGCGGCGCCGTTGGCCAGCACCGCGGCGCGCTCCATCCGCCCGCGCACGCCGCGCAGATGCGGCAACGCCGCCATCACGCGATCGGCCGGCTGCCCCGAACCGACTGCCAGGGCGGCGGCGAGCAGCGCATTGTCGGCCTGGAAGCGACCAGGCAGGGGCAGGTGGATCTCCTGCCGGGCGCCGAAGGCCTCGATGGTGACCGCGAGGCCATCCGGCAGCGGCGTCGCGGCGATCAGGCGGATCGCCTCGCCCGTCTCGCCCACGCTCAGCAGGCGCAGGCGGCGGCGCGCGGCGATGGCGCGCAGCGCGGCGAAGGTCTCGGCATCCATCTCCGTGCAGGCCGCGGCGGCGGCGCCAACCGGCAGAAGCGTGTCGAACAGCCGCAGCTTGGCCGCGCGATAGCCGGCCATGTCGCCATGATAGTCGAGATGGTCGCGGGTGAGGTTGCTGAACCCCGCCGCCGCCAGCACCACCCCATCCAGCCGCCGCTGGTCGAGCCCGTGGGAGGAGGCTTCCATCGCCGCCGCGCCGAAGCCGGCCCGCGCCAGGGTGGCGAGCGTCGCATGCAGCGACACCGGGTCGGGCGGGGTCAGCGACGGTCCGGGCGGGAAGCCCTCCGCGACCAGGCCGAGCGTGCCGAGGCTCGCCGCGCGCTCGCCGCCCGCGATCCAGATCTGGCGCAGGAAATCGACCGTGCTGGTCTTGCCGTTGGTGCCCGTCACCGCGACCACGGTCCGCGGCTGCGCGCCGTGGAAGGCCGCGGCCATCAGCGCGAGCGTCCGGCGCGGATCGGCCGAGGTGATCATTGGGCGCACCGGCACGCCTGGCGGCCATTCCGTGCCCTCGGGCGCGATCACCGCCGCCGCGCCGCGTTCCACCGCATCGGCGATGAAGGCGCGGCCATCCGAGCGCAGGCCGGGCAGGGCGGCGAACACCATCCCCGGGCCCACCGCGCGGCTGTCTGCCGTCAGCCCGGCGATCCGGGCATCCTCGGCCGGTCCGCTGAGGCCCGTGCGGCGCATGAGCTCACCGAGTTTCAAGGCGCGCCTCCCGCTGCGGCGCGGTGCGCGGCGTGGCGGCGGCGGGCTGGTTGGGGGTCCGGGCGGGGGTGGTGCGGGCGGGGGTCTGGGCTGCCGGCGTCGGCGGCACCAGCGGCGCCGCGCCCGGCACGCCACGCCCGTTCATCGGGATGGTGATGGCGCGCGTGATCTCGGGCGTCGCCTGTTCCGGCAACATGCCGAGGATCGGCGCGATGCGGGAGATCACCATGCCGGCGGCCGGCGCGGCCACCCAGCCGGCGGTCGCGAAGCCATGGCTGCGCGCATTCGGCTTCGGTTCGTCCACCATCACGTAGACGACGTAGCGCGGCGCATAGATCGGGAAGGCGCCGACGAAGGCGGCGATGCGCTTGTTCTCCAGGTAGCCGCCGCGCGGGCCGGTCTTCTGCGCCGTGCCTGTCTTGCCGCCGACGAAATAGCCGGGCACGTCCGCCCCGCGCCCCGACCCGTCGGTGACGACGAGGCGCATGAGGCGCCGCATCAGCTCCGAGGTGCGTTCGCTGAGCACCCGCGTGCCCTCGCGCACCGTGCCCGGTTCCTGGGCGACGATGGTCGGCTGGCGCAGGATGCCGCCATTGACGATGGTCGCCCCGGCCGTCGCCACGTGCAGCGGCGTGACCGACATGCCGTGGCCGAAGCCGATCGTCATGGTGTTGAGCTCCCGCCAGCTCCGCTGAGGCGGCACGAGCGGCAGCGCGGTCTCCGGGATCTCGATGCGGAGCCGGGACGTCATGCCCATGCGCTGCATGAATTCGCGATGCCGGTTCACGCCCACCGCCGCGGCCATGTGCGCCGAAGCGAGGTTGGACGAGTAGGCGAGGATCTCCGGCAAAGCGAGCCAGCGCCCCTTGCCGCGATAATCGTTGATGGTGAAGCGCCCGACGCTGATCGGCCGCGACGCGTCGTAGCCCTGCCAGGGCTGCAGCCCGTTCTCCAGCGCCATGGAGGCGGTGAGCAGCTTGAAGGTCGAACCCGGTTCGTAGACGCCGACGGTGACGCGGTTGAAGCGCTGGTCGGTGGTCGCGGCGCCGACATCGTTCGCGTCGTAGTCGGGCAGGCTGACCATCGACAGCACTTCGCCGGAATTCGCGTCCATCACGACGCCGGCGCCGCCGATGCCGTTGAACTCCGTGATCGCGCGCTGCACGGCATCACGCAGGGCAAGCTGCACGCGGATGTCGAGCGACAGCCGCAGCCGTTCCGACGGGTTGTTGCGCAGGCGGTCGTTGAAGGATCGCTCGACGCCGGCGATGCCCTGGCTGTCCACGTCCACGCCGCCGATGATGTGCGCGCCGGTGCGCCCTTGCGGGAAGTAGCGGCGCTCCGCTTCCTCGAAATGCAGGCCGGGGATGCCGAGGGCATTCACCTGCGCCATCTCGCGCGGGGTGAGGGCGCGGGCGATGTAGGCGAATTGCCGCTCGCCCGACATGCGCTGGATCAGCCGCTCGCGGTCGAGATTCGGCAGCACGGTGCGCAGCCGGTCGGCGGCCTCCGTCGCGTTCTCGATCTGGCGCGGATTGGCGTAGAGCGCGGTCAGCGGCAGGGAGACCGCCATGATCTCCCCGTTGCGGTCGGTGATGGTGGCGCGCGAGACGGGCGCCTCGGCCGGCGGGGCGGGCGGGCGGGACAGGGCGGCGGCGCGGCGTGCCTCCGCCGGGTTCAGCACCGTGGCGAAGGCGAGCTTCAGCGCCACCGCGCCGAACAGCGCCGAGAAGCCGAGGGCGGCGAGGACCAGGCGCCCGCGCGAGCGATCGAGCACCGCGCGGCGCAGCAGGTCCGGCTGCGTCACCCGCACCAGGGCCTTCGGCGCGGCCTCGGTGACGACCGGGCGGCGCAGGCCATAGCTGCCAGCCGGGGCCGAATGCGGCTCCGGCGGCCGGATGGTTTCGGGATGCGGGATGTGCGTCATCGGCGGCCCGCCGCCTCAGCGCGTCATGCCCGGGGGCAGCGTGGCCGCCGCCGCGCGGGCGATGGGCACCGGCGGCGCGAGCGTGGGCGCGCCACCCAGGGCCGAGGCGCCGAGCGAGGAGGTGATGGTCGGCCGCGTCACATTGGCCGCGACGGTCTGCGCAGGGGGCGGCGATGGCGGGCGGCGCTGGACATGCACCGCCGGCTGG
>JAYSDS010000065.1:0-30871 GCA_041914265.1 Roseomonas sp. | reverse complement strand
CTACCGGGCAACAGGCACCGCTCGCGAGACTTACAAGGGGCAGCGCCCCTCCAACGCCTCAGCGAAAGTCGCTGACTGATACCGCCGCATAGAGACGCACGGGTAAAACGCCAAGCCGTGGCTTGGCGCCGGCCCGCCGCGCGGTCAGCCCTGGCGTTCGACCATCAGCTTCTTGATCTCGCCGATCGCCTGCGCCGGGTTCAGCCCCTTCGGGCAGGTCCGGGTGCAGTTCATGATGGTGTGGCAGCGATAGAGCTTGAACGGATCCTCAAGCGCGTCGAGCCGCTCGCCCGTCGCTTCGTCGCGGCTGTCCGCGATCCAGCGATAGGCCTGCAGCAGTACCGCCGGGCCGAGGTAGCGGTCGCCATTCCACCAATAGGACGGGCAGGCAGTGGAGCAGCAGAAGCACAGGATGCACTCCCAGAGCCCATCGAGCTTCGCGCGCTCTTCCTTCGACTGCAGGCGCTCGCCATCGGGCGGCGGCGGCGTGTCGGACTTCAGCCACGGCTCGACCGAGCGGAGCTGCGCGTAGATCTGCGACAGGTCGGGCACCAGGTCCTTCACCACCGGCATGTGCGGCAGCGGGGAGATGCGGCAGTCGCCCGTCACATCCTCGATCGGCTTGAGGCAGGCGAGGGTGTTCAGCCCGTCGATGTTCATCGCGCAGGAGCCGCAGATGCCCTCGCGGCAGGAGCGACGGAAGGTGAGGGTGGTGTCGACCTCGTTCTTGATCTTGATGAGTGCGTCGAGGACCATCGGGCCGCACTGGTCGAGATCGATCTCATAGGTGTCGGTGCGCGGATTGGCGCCGCCATCCGGATCCCAGCGGTAGATCTTGAACGCCTTGACGTTCTTCGCGCCCGCGGGGGCCGGGTAGGTGCGGCCTTCGCCGACCGTGGAATTCTTCGGAAGCGTGAAGGTGGCCATCGGTCGGGTTCCTCAGTACACGCGCGGCTTCGGCGGGAAGACCTGCACTTCGTTGGTCAGCGTGCGCATCTTCACGTCGCGGTAGTCGAGGCTGACGGCGTATTTGTCGTCCACGCGCGCCAGGGTGTGCTTCATCCAGTTCACGTCGTCGCGGTCGGGGAAGTCTTCCTGGGCGTGGGCGCCGCGGGATTCCTTGCGCGCCTCGGCGCCATGGATGGTGGTCAGCGCGTTGCCGATCAGGTTGTCGAGCTCCAGCGCTTCCATCAGGT
Organism: Roseomonas sp.; assembly: GCA_041914265.1. GTDB lineage: Bacteria > Pseudomonadota > Alphaproteobacteria > Acetobacterales > Acetobacteraceae > Neoroseomonas. Next base: position 29,675 of record JAYSDS010000065.1, on the reverse strand, counting down.
CGCTGTTCCAGATCAGCGAGCGGTCGGCGATCTTGATGTCGCCATAGGTCGCGGCGACCTTGTCCATCTTCTCCACACCCTCCTTCAGCAGCTCGGAGGTGCGGAACACCGCGGCATGCGCCTGCATGGTGCGCTGCATGTTGAGGCGCAGCTCGGCGACCGAGGTGGAGCCCTTCGCATTGCGCACGCGGTCGAAGCGGTCGAGCGAGGCCTCGCCCGCCTTGGGCGGCAGCGGGGCCTGGGTGACACCGGGCCGGATCGTCTCGGCGGCGCGATGCGCGGCGGCGCGGCCGAACACCACCAGGTCGAGCAGCGAGTTGGTGCCGAGCCGGTTCGCACCGTGCACGGACACGCAGGCCGCCTCGCCCACCGCCATCAGGCCGGGGACCACCTTGTCCTGGTCGGTGCCGGTCGCGGCCAGCACTTCGCAGTGAATATTCGTGGGGATGCCGCCCATGTTGTAGTGGACGGTCGGCAGCATCGGGATCGGCTCCTTGGTCACGTCCACGCCGGCGAAGATCTTCGCCGTCTCGGAAATGCCGGGGAGACGCTCATGCAGGATGTCCGCGCCCAGGTGTTCCAGGTGCAGGTAGATGTGGTCCTTGTGGGGACCGACGCCGCGCCCTTCGCGGATTTCCATCGACATGGCGCGGGAGACGACGTCGCGCGAGGCGAGGTCCTTCGCGGTCGGGGCATAGCGCTCCATGAAGCGCTCGCCTTCCGAGTTCGTCAGGTAGCCGCCCTCGCCGCGGGCGCCCTCGGTGACGAGGCAGCCCGAGCCGTAGATGCCGGTCGGGTGGAACTGCACGAACTCATTGTCCTGCAGCGGCAGGCCGGCGCGCAGCACCATGCCGCCGCCATCGCCCGTGCAGGTATGGGCCGAGGTGCAGGAGAAATAGGCGCGGCCATAGCCGCCGGTCGCGAGCACCGTGGTCTGCGCGCGGAAGCGATGGATCGACCCGTCTTCCAGGCACCAGGCGACGACGCCGCGGCAGGCGCCATCTTCCATGATCAGGTCGAGGGCGAAGTACTCGACGAAGAACTCGCAATTATGCTTCAGCGACTGCTGGTACAGCGTGTGCAGGATCGCGTGGCCCGTGCGGTCGGCCGCGGCGCAGGCCCGCATGGCGGGTTCCTTGCCGTAGTACTTCATGTGGCCGCCGAAGGGGCGCTGGTAGATCTTGCCGTCCTCGGTGCGCGAGAACGGCACGCCGAAGTGCTCGAGCTCGTAGATCGCCGGCACCGCCTCGCGGCACATGTATTCGATGGCGTCCTGGTCGCCGAGCCAGTCCGACCCCTTCACGGTGTCGTACATGTGCCAGCGCCAGTCGTCTTCGCCCATGTTGCCGAGCGAGGCACCGACGCCGCCCTGCGCGGCCACGGTATGGGAGCGCGTGGGGAAGACCTTGGTGATGCAGGCGGTCTTGAGGCCCGCCGCGCCCATGCCGAAGGTCGCGCGCAGACCGGCACCGCCCGCGCCGACCACCACCACGTCATAGGTGTGGTCGACGATGCGGTAGGCGCCGTTGGAAGGCTTGCTGATCGCGTTCATCGCATCCGTCTCGTTCTCGCCCGCATGGGGGCGACGCTTGTCAAACCGGGCAGCCCGACCGTCTTCGGTCAGACCGCGATGCGCAGCACGGCGAGCACCGCCGACAGCCACAGCAGGACGCAGGCACCCTTGATGGCGAGCAGCGTGCCGACCTTGGTCAGCTCGCCGCGCACATAGTCCTCGACCACTTCCTGCAGCCCGTTGGCCATGTGGTGGAAGGAGGCGGTGAGGAAGGCGAGCAGCAGCACGGTGTTGAACGGCCGGCCGATCCAGTTGGTCGCTTCCAGCCAGGTCGCGTCCGGCATGCGCGCCAGCGAGAAGACCAGCCAGATGGTCAGCGGCAGCAGCGCCACCGAAGTGACGCGCATGAGCCACCAGTGATGCGTGCCGCCCTTGGCGGCACCGAGGCCCCGCACGCGGCCGAGCGGGGAGCGGAGGGAGCGTATCGTCGGCGCGGCCATCGGCGTCAGATCCAGGTGATGAGCATGATGAGCCAGGTCAGCGCGGTGAGCGCCGCGGTGCCGATCAGCACGGCCCGGCCGGTGAGGTACATGGTCGGGATCTCGAAGCCGCGGCCGCTGTCCCAGTAGAGGTGCCGGATGCCGGCCAGCGTGTGGTACCAGGCCACCGCCGTCAGCCCCATCAGCCCGATCACGCCGAGGAAGGAGCCGAAGAACCACATCGCCTTGCCATAGGCCGATTCGCCCGATGCCGCGGCGACCAGCCACCACACCAGGAAGATCATGCCGATCGACCAGAGCGTGCCGGTGATGCGGTGGGTGATGGAGAGCGCGGAGGACATCTGCATCATGTCGTAGACTTGCAGATGCGGCGACAGCGGACGGCGGACGAGGCTGCCATCCGACCGGCGGCCGACCATCACGGCTTCCCGTGCGTCGGTGATCTTGGACATGGTCCGTAAACTCCAGAGCGCCGTCTGCCCCGATCCCCGGGCCGGGGCACGGCCTTGTCCCGGCACTTGTATGGTGCGGCGCGGGACAGCGTCAAATCCGTGGGACGACTTTCGCGGCCAAGGTCAAGTACTTGAGAATGGCTCGCAACATGGCGATCAGCCTCGTTACGGGGGGGGGCGGAACTGCAGGCCCGTACCGGCGGAGATCCGGCCGCCGTCGCCACCGGGCCGTGCCGACATTCGCCGGGCGCATGGACGGAATGTTAGGCGACGGGATCGTTGACGGAGTTGCGTCCTGCGCCCAGCGTGGGACCATCCAACAGGCCAGGGTGAAAACATGCCCGCCGAGACGTCCAAGCCCGCCGGCATCGGCCAGGATGCCCGCATCATCACACTGATCGGCACCGGGCATTTCCTGTCGCATTTCTACATGCTGTGCCTGCCGCCGCTCTTCCTGTTCTGGCGGACCGAATTCGACGTCTCCTTCGCGGAACTCGGCCTGGCCGTCGCGCTGATGTCCGGCACCACGGCGGTACTGCAGACCCCGGTTGGCTTCTGGGTGGACAAATATGGCGCGCGGCCCTTCCTGGTGGGGGGCACGCTGCTCATGGCGCTGTCGGTCTCGGCGATGGCGGCGGCGCCGGGCATCTGGGCGATCTGGCTGCTCGCCGTGCTCTCGGGCATCGGCAATTCGGTGATCCACCCGGCCGACTACGCCATCCTCGCGGGGTCGATCGACAAGTCGCGTATGGGGCGCGCCTTCGCGTTGCACACCTTCACCGGCAACCTCGGCTTCGCGCTGGCGCCGCCGGTGATCGCCGTGCTCGCGGCGACGATGGGCTGGCGCTGGTCCCTGTTGCTGGTCGGGCTGCTCGGCGTGCCGGTGGTCTTCGCGATCCTGGTGCAGAGCCGCATCCTGCAGGACCAGCCCAAGGCGAAAAAGGCGGCCGACGGGCCGAGCGGGCGGGAATTGCTCTTCTCCCGCCCCATCCTGCTGTTCTTCGCCTTCTTCCTGCTCTCCTCCATGGCCGGGTCGGGGATCCAGGCCTGGGTCATCACGGTGCTGGGAAAGCTCTGGGGGACGCCGGTCGCCATCGCCTCGATGGTGCTGACGGGCTACATGGCCGGGGCGACCTCGGGCACGCTGGTGGGCGGCTGGGTGGCGGATACCTCGAAGCGCAACCTGATCGGCTTCGTCGTGGTGCTCACCTGCTTCGCCATGGCGATGATCCTGGCCATGGGCCTGTTGCCGATGCCCGAGATCATGCTGCCGGTCGTGGCGTTCCTGGGCGGGGCCGCCATGGGTGCCTCGCGCACGCCGCGCGACGTCATGCTCAAGGACGCTTCGCCGCCGGGCGAGATCGGCAAGGTCTTCGGCTTCGTCTCCTCCGGCCTGCCGCTCGGCAATGCCATCACCCCGGTCCCGCTCGGCTTCCTCATCGACATGGGATACCCGGGGCTGGTGCTGCCGGTGGTGGCCGTGCTGCTGGGGCTGTCGCTGCTCTGTGCCGGTTCCGCCCAGTCCGAGGCGCGCAGTCGGAAGGCCGCCGCGGTTCCGGCCGAGTGACGGGGGCGCGCCGCCGGGGCCTGCCCGCGTGACCTATTTCGACAATCTGCTCGATGCGCTGACCTGGGCGGCGGTGGCGGTGCTCGCCGTCGCCGGGGCACTGAGCGCGTCGCGCAAGCAGCTCGACCCGGTGGGCTTCATGCTGATCGCCTGCCTGTGCGCCTTCGGCGGCGGCACGGTGCGCGACGTGGTGCTGAACCAGCCTGTCTTCTGGCTGCGCGTGCCGGGGATGGTGGCGCTGGCGGCGGGGCTGGCGCTCATCGTCTTCTTCACGGCGCATCTGGTGGAACGGCGCTTCGTGCTGCTGCTCTGGGCCGATGCGATGGGGCTCGGCCTCTTTGCCGTGCTCGGGGCGGAGGCGGCCCAGCGCGGCGGCGCGACGGCCTGGGTGGCGGTGCTGATGGGCACCATCACCGCGACGGCCGGGGGCATGCTGCGCGACATCATCTGCGCCGAGACCCCGCTGGTGCTTCGGCGCGAGATCTACGTCACCGCCGCCGCATTGGGCGCCGCGAGCTTCGTGCTGCTCCTCGACCTCGGCGCGGGGCGAACCCTCGCGATTTCGGCCGGCATCACGATCGGCTTCGGCGTGCGGGCAGCGGCGATCCTGGGCCGATGGTCGCTGCCGGCCTATCGCGCGCGGCCCGGACGGGACTATCCGGACCAGCGATAGCGGCGGCGCGCCGGGCCGACCTCAGCCGGGGATGAGGCCTTTGCGATGCAATTCCTCGGCGATCTGGACCGCGTTCAGCGCCGCCCCCTTGCGCAGATTATCCGCCACGCACCAGAAGGCGAGGCCGTGCGGGACCGTCGGATCCTTGCGCAGGCGCGAGACATACACCGCATCCTCCCCCGCGATCTCGAGCGGCGTGGCATATCCGCCGTCGTCGCGCGTATCGAGCAGCGTGAGACCCGGCGCCGTCCGCAGCGCCTCGCGCGCCTGACGCTCGGTGATGGGCTTCTCGAATTCCACATGCACCGCCTCGCCATGGCCGATCATCACGGGCACGCGCACGCAGGTCGCGATCACCTGGATGTCGGGGTCGAGGATCTTGCGCGTCTCGACCGCCATCTTCCATTCCTCCTTCGTCGCGCCATCGTCCATGAAGCGGTCGATATGCGGGATGACGTTGAAGGCGATGGGCTTGGTGAACTGCTCGGGCGTCGCCGGGTCGTTGACGAAGACGCCGCGGGTCTGTGACCACAGCTCGTCCATCGCCTCCTTCCCCGCGCCGGAGACGGATTGATAGGTCGCCACCACCACGCGCTTCACCGTCGCGATGTCGTGCAGCGGCTTCAGCGCGACGACCATCTGGATGGTGGAGCAATTGGGGTTGGCGATGATCCCCTTCTTCGGGCGCTTGGCGATGGCCTGCGGGTTCACCTCCGGCACGACCAGCGGCACGCCGGGTTCCATGCGGAACTGGGAGGTGTTGTCGATGACGAGGCAGCCCGCCGCGGCCGCGCGCGGCGCATGCACCGCCGAGACCGCCGCACCCGGTGAAAACAGGCCGAGCTGTGTCCCGTTGAAGTCGAAGCGGTCAAGGTCCCGCACCTTCAGCACCGTATCCGGCCCGAAGGAGATCTCGGCCCCCGCCGAGCGGCCCGACGCCAGCGCCACCACCTCGCTCACGGGGAACTGGCGTTCGGCGAGCGTCTTGATGATCTCGCGCCCCACCGCGCCGGTGGCACCGACAACCGCGACCTTGTAGCTCATGGGGGGCCTCCTGTGCGGAAAGGGGGCCTCCCTTAAAGCAGGCGCCGCCCCTTGGGAACGGCGTCCGCCGGGATCAGGCGGCGCGCACCGCCCTGAGGAAGCCCGCCGCGCGTTCGCGCAGCGTGGCCGCATCGCCCGACAGGGCGCCCGACGCCTGCAGCACCGCCCCGGCCGAGCCGCCGGTGGCATCGGATGCGGCGCGGATGCCTTCCATGCGCTGGGCGACGGTGCCGGTCGCCTCGGCGACCTGGGCGGCGGAACGCGCGATCTCCCGCGTCGTGGCGCCCTGTTGTTCCACCGCGGCGGCAATGGCGGTGGCGATGTCGCTGGTGCGGTCCACGGTGGCGCCGATGGCGCGGATCGCGTCCACCGCCTGGTTGGTCGCGCCCTGCATCTCGCCGATCTGGCGGCCGATCTCCTCGGTCGCCTTGGCGGTCTGGCCGGCCAGGTTCTTCACCTCGCTGGCCACCACGGCGAAGCCCTTGCCGGCCTCGCCGGCGCGTGCCGCCTCGATCGTCGCATTGAGTGCGAGCAGGTTGGTCTGCCCCGCGATCTCCCCGATCAGGCGCACGACGTCGCCGATGCGGGAGGCCGCTTCGGCCAAGCCCCGTACGGTCGAATCGGTCGCCTTGGCCTCTGCCACCGCCCGCCGCGCCACTTCCGCGGCTTCCGCGACACGGCGGGTGATCTCCTCGACCGAGGCCGCCATCTCCTCCGCCGCCGCGGCCACCGCTTGCACGTCCGCATTGGCCTGCATGCCGGCCTCGGACACGGCGACGGCCTCGCGGCCGCCCTCGGCGGCGGCATCGGTCAGGGTGCGCGCGGCCGCCTGCAATTGGCCTGCCGAGCTGGCCACCGATTCCACCACCGCGCCGATATCGGCCTCGAAGGTGTCGGCGAGGCGGGCCTGCTCGGTCGCGCGCTGCCAGGCGAGCATTGCCCCGACATAGGCCCCGGCGGCGTCGCGCAGGGCGGTGATGTTGAGGTCCAGCACCTCCGGCCCCATGGCCACGCGCGCCTTGTGCGGCAGCCTGGCCGGATCCGAGAGGATGCCGCGGACCTGCTCCGGATGCTTGTGGAAGATGTCGATGCTATGGCCCGGCAGGCTGTCCACCGGCACCGCCAGATGCTCCTTCAGCCCCTCGATCAGTTCATGCGCATAGCCGTTCGCATAGGTGATGCGGAAATCGTCCTTCGGGTCGGCAACGACGACGCCGAGCGGCATCTGCTCGATCATCTGGCCGCGGCTGAAGGCCTCGCGCACCGTCACGCGCAGCGCCTCGACCGCTTCCGCGATGCGGCCGATCTCGTCGCGCCGCCCCCGATCCGTGACCGTTACCTCGCCATTGCCCGTGGCGATGCCGGCGATGGCCGTCGCCATGCGGCGCAGCGGCGCGCCCACGGTGCGCGCCAGGGCGAAGGCCGACAGCAGGAGGATCAGGGCGATGCCGCCGGCGGCGAGGAAGACGAGCTGCGTCTGGCGCGCGAGCGATGCCTCGACGGCCCGGGCGGCGACCTGGTCCATCTCCCGCAGCCGGGCATTGGTGCTGGCCACCACCGCGATCAGCGCGTCGCGCGCGGGCGCGACCTGTTCGCGCGTGAAGCTGTCGAGCGCGGTGCCGCTCTCGATGGTGGCGAGCGAGCCGGCGGCGGCCTGTTCCGCGATGCGGCCGATGCGTTCCAGCTCCTCCTTCACCCGGGGCTGGGCGGAGGCGGTCGAGATCGCGCCGCGCAGATGCACCCGCGCCTGTGCCGCGGCGCGCCGCGCCCGCTGCGCCTGCGCCGCGTCGCCGGTCGCGAGATTGCGCAGGGTCGAGGCCCGCATGTCGTTCACGCCCTGGTGGAAGGCGATGAAGCGGGTGCGCGCATCTTCCCGCGCATCGCCGGTGAGGTCGAACTCGATGGCGGCGTTCGCCCCTTCGAAGGCCTGGTCGTATTCCGACGCCCGGGCCAGGAAGGCCTCGTCGCGGGATTGCAGGATGGCGATGCGGCGCGAGGCCTGCTCGCCGATCAGCCGGGCATATTCCTCCGCCGCCCCGATCAACCGCTCGAAAAGCGTATCGGCCGATGCTTCATGCACGACTTCCTGCGCGCGGCGCGCCTGGGCGGCGGTCGCGCCCAGCGCGGCCACCGCCTGGTCGCGCGCGGTCTCGACATCGGCGGCGCGGTTGGCCGACCGCATGGTCCCCACATGGGTTGGCGCTTCGGACGCCGCGCTGATCGCCGCGGTCAGCAGGCTCGTCGCTTCCCCCAACTCCACTTGCCGGTCGACCGTCCGCGACAGATCCCGCCCTGTCAGCGCCACGGTGGCAGCAATCCCACCCAGCATGGCAAGGGCGAGGAGACTTGACGTGAGCAGCTTCAACCCGACGGAAAGATTGAGGAAGGCGCGCATGGGGGCCTCGTTGTTGGGGCGTTTCTCTGCCCCATCTTCAGCGAGGGCCCTTAAGCGGCCGTGAAGCGTTTGGCCGCCCGCTCCTCCCACGACCGTCCGAAGGCGAGGAACAGGGCAACCACCAGCAGCGTCATGCCGACATGCCAGACCAGCGCCTCCGCGGCGCCATCGAGGTCATGGAACAGCCACAGCCCGGCCGCCGAGAGCGCCGCGCCGGCCAGGCCGCCCATCGCGGCCACCGGCAGGGGGCGGATGCCGGCCGCGTGGCGCAGCACCCAGACCAGGGAGGCCGACAGCGGCACCCCGAGGCCGAGAATGAAGCCGGCGCAACCCCAGGACATGCCCGGCACCAGCGCCTGCGGCCCGATCCTCAGCAGGTCGGCGAGGCAGCCGAGGCCGAGCGTGCCGACCCACAGCAGCGCCGCCGGCAACGGCAGCAGCGCCCAGCGTGCCGAGCGATCGGGCAGGGCGAGCTGGAAGGCGGCGATCGTCGCCAGCACGCCGGTCGCCGCGGAGGCCAGCCATTGGATGACCTCCGCGGTGTCGCGCAGCCGTTCGGCAAGGTCGGGCCGCGGGCCATGCCAGACGGCCATGGCGGCAATCAGCAGGAAGGTGCAGGCAAGCCAGGCGGCCGCGCGCCGCAGCGGCGGCGCGAACCGGTGCACCGGGCGCAGGTCGGCGGACAGGCGGCTGATCAGCTCCTCGGTGGAGGTCATGGCTAGTCCTCCACGCCGAGCCGGCGGCGCAACGAGCGCAATGCGCGATGGGTCGCGACCTTCAGCGCACCGACGGACAGCCCCGACCGTCGCGCGGCCTCGGACAGCGGCAGGTCCTCAAGCTTGGCGAGGCGCAGCGCCGTGCGCTGGCTGTCGGGCAACTCGGCCACCGCTTCGCGCAATTCGCGGCCGGCGACGCGTTCCTCGCCGGTCGCGGTTTCCGGCGCGGCGAGTGTCTCGGCGTGGTCGTCGATCGGCGTCTCCCGTCCGGCGCCCCGGCCGCGGCGGCGCAGCCGGTCGATGCAACGCCGTTCGGCAATGGCGACGATCCAGGGGCGCAAGGGGCGCGACGGGTCGTAGGTGGCGAGCATGCGATGCATCGTCAGCAATGTATCCTGCACCGCGTCTTCCGCTTCATGGCTGTCGCGGATTCGGCGGCGCGCGATGGAGCGCAGCATCGGCAGGCAGTCGCGCAACAGCCGGTCATAGGCGCGGGAATCCCCGGCCTGGGCGGCGGCCATCCAAGCTTCCCACTGCCCGTCGCCCTGCACCGTCACGCTGCTGTTCCTGCCTAGCGCGCGAACACTAGGCCGGCGATGCCCTGCGTTGAAGGGCAAGGAGAGAAACGGGCAATCCGCCGCCGCGCTCATGACGGCACCAGGGCCGGGGCAAGGCCTCGCCGCGCCAGCCGGAGGAAGCGTGGCGGGATGTCCATGCAGAGCGGCAGGGCCGTGCCCGCCTGAACCATTCGGGTCTTCTCCGGGCAGGCCGGGAGGGCCGCCTTCCACCTGACCCTTCGTCCCCGGACGCGAACCGGTTACGGCGCGATTCTTCCCTCTTGCCGACTCGTGCCGCGGGGCGACATGGATGGGTCGTGCTGCACCTGATCAAGCTCTCCGTCGGCCCCAAGGATGTCGCCGCCCTCGTGGCGCTGCAGAAGGAAAGGCTGCGCAGCGACCCGCCGCTCCGCGCCTGGACGCGCATGTTCCCCAAGAGAATCGACGAGATCACCGATGGCGGGTCGATCTACTGGGTGATCGGCGGCTTTGTCCGGGTGCGCCAGCGCATCCTCGGCCTGCGCGAGGAACAGTGGGACGACGAGACGCCCTGCGCGGCGCTGCTGCTCGACCCGGCGCTGGTGCCCGTCGAGGCCCGGCCGGTAAAGGCCTTCCAGGGGTGGCGCTACCTTAAGCCGGAGGAAGCGCCCCCGGATGTCGCGACCGATCGGCCGGCGGCGCTGGGGCTGGAGAGCCTGCCGCCGAAGCTTCGGCGTGACCTCGCGGAGTTGTGTCTCATCTGACGGACCGGGGAGCGGCGCTGCCCGTCTCCGGATCTCACGCCGTTCCGCGGCGAAAGGCCTTTGGAAACCGATAGTTGAGGCCGGGCGCGGCGGGTCCGCGGAATCGGGGTGCGACCTTGCGGCTCCATGGAGCCTGTCGGCCCACCCGCTCTCGTTGCAGCGAATTAAGGTCTCTTCCACCGGGCCGAGAGACGCCGGCTGGCAGTTTCACACCTGTCGCGGCGGCTTATTCCCGGCAGGCCGCTGCTCGACTGGCCCCGCTTCGGCGGGGTCTTTAGGCCCGGTCGGAGCAATCCGGCCGGGCCGATTTTATCTGCTGGCCCGCTGCGGCGGCGCCTCGGCCTCCAGCAGCGACAACAGGCCCTCCAGCAATTGCTCGGGGGAGGGCGGGCAGCCCGGGATCAGCAGATCCACCGGCAGCACCGCGCCCACGCCGCCATGCACGGCGTAGCAGCCCTTGAAGACACCGCCATCGACGGCACAGTCCCCCGCCGCGACCACCCAGCGCGGTTCGGGCGTGCAGGCAAGGGCGCGTTCCATCGCCTCGGTCATGTTGCGGCAGGCCGGGCCGGTCACCAGCAGAACGTCCGCATGCCGGGGCGAGGCGACGAAGCGCAGCCCGAAGCGTTCCAGGTCATAGGCCACGTTCTGCAGCGCATTGATCTCGAGCTCGCAGCCATTGCAGGAGCCGCTGTCCACCTCGCGGATCGCCAGGCTGCGGCCAAGCCGCGTCCGCGCCATGGTGGCCAGCCTTTCGGCCAGGGCGGCGACGGTGGGCTGCGGCACCGCCGGCGCCGCATCGGTCAGCGGCCGGCTGATCAGCGCCCGGGCGAGGCGAGGCCACAGCATCAGTCGCACTCCGCGATGCGTTCGGAAAACACCAGGCGATTGCCGAAGGGGTCGGCGATCTCCATGTCGCGCCATCCCCAGGGCCGGTCGTGCAGGCCAGGCCGGGCATGGCGGTAGGCCTTGGCGGTGAGTTCGGCATGGAAGTCGGTGAGACCGTCCATGCGCAGGATCAGCTTCGTCCCCGGCGTGCCATCGCCGAAATGCTCGCTGAGGAAGAGGATCAGGCCACCGCGCGAAACCTGCACGAAAAGCGGGAGGTCAGGCGCGAAGCGATGCTCCCAGTCCCAGCTCATGCCGAGGAAATCGCCATAGAATTCGCGCGCCTTGGCGGTGTCGAAGATGCGCAGGATGGGGATGGTGGCGTCGAAGCGGATGGTCATGGACGCGCTCCATGGTCAGCGGGCACGACTGGAGGGGTGTCGCCCTTCCAGACCGCCCTGCGAAAGGGCGAAAGGCCCTTCGGATGACGTGGCGGGTCTCGGCGCCATTCCGCCCGTGGCGCCCGACGCCAAGTCGGGGTTTCCAAAGGCCCTTCGGCCCTTGGTGGGGCGGCTTGGAGGGACAAAGCCCCTCCCATTGTCCACCGGACGTCGCCGGGAAACCAGAAAGGCCTTCCGGCCCTTGCCGGCGTCGACGCTCCCCGGGTCCCTGCCGCCGTCACAGGTCCACCCCGCTGTAGGAGCAGTTGAACGACTTGTTGCACAGCGGGAAGTCCGCGACGATGTTCCCTTCGATGGCGGCTTCGAGCAGCGGCCATTGCAGCCAGGACGGGTCGCGCAAGAAGGCGGCGCGGATCAGCCCGCCTTCGTCGAGCCGGACCCAGGCGAGGCATTCGCCGCGGAAGCCCTCGATCAGCGCCAGGCCTTCCCCGGCCCGGGACGGCAGAGGCACCAGCGTCTCGCCCGGCGGCAGCTCCGCGAGCAGGCGGCGTACCAGGCCGATCGAGGTGGCGAGTTCCGCGATGCGCACGCGCACGCGGGCATCGACATCGCCGCCGGTTTCGACCGCGACCGGCGGCAGCAGCCAGTCATAGGGCGCGTAGCCTGGCGTGGCGCGCGCATCGAAGCCGCGCCCCGATCCGCGCCCGACGAAGCCGCCGGCGGCGTAGCGTCGCACATGCGCGGGATCCAGGAATCCGGTGCCGACCACCCGATCCTGCAGGCTCGCATGGCTGTCATAGATGGCGCGCAGGCTCGGAATCTCCGCCTCCACCGCGGCGAGCGCGGCGAGCACCAGCTCCGCCCCGCCGGGTGCGATGTCGGGCGCGACGCCGCCGGGCAGCACGCAATCCTTCATCAGCCGATGGCCGAAGGCGGCGGCGCAGGCGCGCAGCACGCCTTCGCGCAGGAAGCCGCAGTGCGCGTGGGGGAAGGCGAAGGCCGCGTCGTTGCAGACGAAACCCCAGTCGTTGAGATGGTTGTGGATGCGCTCCAACTCGCCCATCACGGCACGCAGCACGGTCGCGCGCGGCGGGATCGCGATGCCGAGCGCGGCCTCGGCCGCCGCGGCGAAGGCCCAGCCGAAGGCGACGGAGGAATCGCCGGAAAGCCGCGCCGGGAACACCGCCGCCGCGCGCGGCGACTTGCCCAGCATCAGCGACAGGATGCCCTTGTGCTTGTAGCCGAGCCGCGCCTCCAGCCGCACCACGACCTCGCCCTGAACGTGGAAACGGAAATGGCCGGGCTCGATCACGCCGGCATGGATGGGGCCGACCGGGATCTGGTGGATGCCGTCGCCCTCGACGGGCAGGAATTCGGGTTGGGGCGGCTCCGCGCCCGGCTGGGCGAGGGGGGCGCCGGACATCGGCCCGGCCAGGTTCCACCGGCCATGATCGAGCCAGGGGCGCAGATCGACCGCGCCTTCGGCGGTCAGCGCCCAGAGGTCACGGATCATCCGCTCGAAGCGGATGGCACCGGGGCGCGCGGGGGAAAGCGCGGCATAGCGCCCGCCCTGGGCCGGCGCCGAGGCCAGCAGCGGCGCGCCCGTCGCCTCGTCGAGGAAGGCCGCATGGACGATGCCGGGTTCGGCCCACAGCGCCAGCAGCGCGAGGGATGCTTCCCCGGCCAGCGCCGCGGGCAGTTGCGACCAGGCTCCGGCGCCGAGCAGGAAGCGCTCGAAGGGAAGGCAGCCCTGCGGCGTGCCGGAACGGATCAGGGCGGTCGCGCTCATCCGATCACCCCCGCGGCGGCGGCGAGCATGGCCGCGAGCCCTGCCGGCATGGCGAGGCCCAGCAGCATCGCCGCGGCCAGGTGCAGCCAGAGCGGCGTGGCCGCCACGGTTTCCTGCCAGCCCTTCGGCGATCCGCCCGCCGTATCGGGTGTCGGCGTGCCGAAGCACAGCCCCTGCAGCACGGTGATCAGGGCGGCGAGCGCGGTGACCATGCCGAGTGCGAGCGGAATGGCAAGCCACGGCGCCTCGGCCGCTGCCGTCGCCAGCAGCCGGAACTCGGAGACGAAGAGCAGCGCCGGCGGCATCCCGCCGATCGCCGCGATGGCCAGTGCCAGCCCCCAGCCCAGCGCGGGATGCGTCGCGACCAACCCGCCGATATCGGCGATCTTCTGGCTGCCCTTGGCCTGGGACGCGCGGCCCACGCCGAAGAAGATCGCGCTTTTCACCAGCGAATGGCCGAGCAGATGCAGCAGCCCTGCGAGATTCGCGAGCGGTCCGCCGAGGCCGAAGGCGAAGGCGGCAAGCCCCATATGCTCGATCGACGACCAGGCGAAGAAGCGCCGCGCATCCCGCCGCCGCCACAGGGCGAGTGACGCGAGCAGCACGGTCGCCAGTCCCATCGCGAGCAGGAAGGGGCCCGCCGCGATGGCGTCGGGATGCGCGCCGACGATCGCCTTGCTGCGCAGCACGGCGAGCATCGCCGCGTTCAGCAGCAGCCCCGACAGCACGGCGGAGATCGGCACGGGCCCTTCCGCATGCGCATCCGGCAGCCAGGAATGCAGCGGCACCAGCCCGGCCTTGGTGCCGTAGCCCAGCAGCAGGAAGGCGAAGGCGAGGTTCAGCGTCGCCGGGTCGCAGCGGGCAGCGACCGCCATCAGCGCGGTCCAGGACAGGCCGGTTTCCTCATCCAGCAGCGGCTGCGCGGCGAGGTAGAGCACGATGGTCCCGAACAGCGCGAGCGCGATCCCGACGCCGCACAGGATGAAGAACTTCCACGCTGCCTCGAAGGCTTCGGGCGTGCGATGCACCGCGACCATCGAGACGGTGGCGAGGGTGGCGATCTCGATCGCCACCCACATCACGCCGAGATTGTCGGCGAGAAGGGCCAGGGTCTGCGCGCCCATGAAGATCTGGAAGGCGGCATGATAGGCGCGGATGCGCCAATGGTCGAAACCCTCCCGATCCAGCGTCGCCGCCGAGAAGACCGCCGTGGTCAGCCCGACGAAGGCCGAGAGCAGGATGAAGGGCAGGTTGAGCGCATCCGTATGCGTCCAGCCATGCTGCGCAAAGGGCTGCGCCATCAGCGCGGCGGCGAGCAGCAACGACCCGGCGCTGACGGCGACATTGCCCCAGGCCGCATGGCGCAGGTTCGGCACGGCGGCGAGCGCGACGGCCCCGGCCCAGGCCCAGAAGACGATGACCCATTGCAGCGGCATCAGCGGCGCTCCCCGCGATGCTCTTCAAGCGATCCGGTGTCGAGCGTGTCGAAGCGCTCGCGGATCTGGAAAGCGAAGACGCCGGCGACGACCGCGATCATCAGCACCAGCGCGGCGGTGGACAGCTCCACCACCAGCGGCATGCCCGCGACGCCGATGGCCGCGAGGATCAGCCCATTCTCCAGCGACAGCAGCCCGATCACCTGGCTGATGGCGTTGCGCCGCGTGATCATCATCAGCATGCCGAGCAGCACGACGGACATGGCGAGCGCCAGCGTCTCGCGGGAGAGCAGGCGCGCGCCCTCGGTCGCCGGCAGCGTCGCCAGGATGCACAGCCCCACCAGCGCGACGCCGGCGGTCATGGACAGGCCGACGCCGAGCGCGCTTTCCACCGTGCGGTGCAGGTTCAGCTCCCGCACCAGCCGGTGCAGCGCGGCGGGGATCAGCACGCCCTTCACGACGAAGGCCAGCAGCGCGGTCAGGTACAGCCCTGGCGCACCCTGCGCATAGGCAGCCCAGGCGGCGGCCATGGCGAGCAGCGTCCCCTGCGTCGCGAAGGCGTTGATCACGGCCCCGATGCGCCGCTGGTACAGCAGCACGAAGGACAGCAGCAGCACCGCCCCGCCCAGCAGGTGCGACAGGTCATAGGTGAGCTGCCCGAACCTCACGCCAGCCCCGTCGAGACGAACAGCAGCACCGCGCCGAGCAGCCCCAGCAGAAGCGCGGCGCCGAGGAATTCCGGCACGCGGAAGACGCGCATCTTGGCGATGGCGCTCTCGAAGGCGGCGAGGCCGAGCGCCAGCCCGCCCATCTTCGCCGCCCAGGCCGCGAGGCCGATCACCCACAGATGCGGCGCCGAGCCCGCCGGCGCCTGCCCCAGCGGCAGGAACACCGCGGCGAGCAGCGCGAACCACAGCAGCAGCCGCATCTGCGCCGCGTATTCCCACAGGGCGAGATGCCGGCCCGAGGCTTCGAGGAGCATCGCCTCATGCACCATCGTTAGTTCAAGATGCGTGGCCGGATTGTCCACGGGGATGCGGGCGTTCTCCGCGATCGCGACGGCCAGCAGCGCGACCAGCGCCAGCCCGAGCGAGACGCGCAGGCCGAGCCCGCCCTCCCGGAACGACCCGGCGATGGCGTCGAGGTTGGTCGTCCCGGCGAGGATGGCGAGCGACAGCGCCGCGACCACCAGCGCTGGTTCGGCAAGCGCCGCGAAGGACATCTCGCGCGCCGCGCCGAGGCCGCCGAAGGGCGTGCCGACATCCATCCCGGCCAGCGCCATGGCCACCCGGCCGAGCGCCAGCAGCCCCGCGACGAGGATGAGGTCCGCGAGCGGCGCGAAAGCCATGCCGCGCGCGAAGGAGGGCACCAGCGCCGCCGCCGCCACCGCCGCCCCGGCCGCGAGATAAGGCGCGGCCTGCGAGATCATTGAGGCGTTCTCCGCCAGCACCGGCTTCTTCCGCAGCAGCTTGGCGAGGTCGCGCAGCGGCTGCAGCGGATGCGGGCCCTGCCGGCCCATCATCCGGGCCTTCAGCCAGCGCACCAGGCCCGTCAGCAGCGGTGCCGCGACGAGCACCAGCGCGATGTGCAGGAGCTGCGCGAGGACGGACCAGACCACCGCCATCTCAGCGCGCCCCCATCCAGGCGAGCAGCGCCAGCATCAGCACCACCGCCCCGAAGGTCAGGCCGAGGCATTGGCGGATCGACAGGTCGCGCAACCGTTCGGCGCGCGCCGCGGCGGCATCGCGCCAGCGGGGCAGGGGGCCTTGCAGGGCGGCGAGCATCGGGTCGCGGAAGCCGGACTCGAGCACGGCGGGCGCCGTCTCGCCGGGGCCGGGCATGCGCACCCGTTCATGCGCGCCGAGCAGCCCCTGGCCCAGCATCCGCCGCAGTGGCTGGCCGAAGCCGGCCGCGCTCGGCTGCGCCGCCGGATCGCCGAAGGGGAAGTGCGGCGGGGCGGCGATGAAGCCGCAATCCCAGGCCGGGCCGCGCATTACCCCGGGCGGGGCACGCCGGCGCACCACGACGACGACCAGCGCCACCGCGCTGCCGAGCAGCAACGCGACAGCCAGCGGCCAATAGCGCGCTCCGCCCTCGGCCGCGCCGATCGCGTCCCAGCCCGCTCGCGGGGCCGCGGTGCCGGTCATCGCCCGCAGGGCGGGATCGGCGAGATCCAGCAGCATCCCCGGCACCAGGCCGAGCAGCACGCATAACCCGGCCGGCAGGGCCAATGCCCAGCGTGCGGCGCCGTCCACTTCCTCCGCCCCCGCCGCGCGCGGGGTGCGCGGCCGGCCGAGGAAGACCAGGCCCCAGAAGCGCACCATGGCCGCCGCGCCCAGGGCTGCGGCCAGCGCGGCGAGCGCCGTCACCGCCGCCGCCCCCATCTGGAAGGCGATATCCCCGATCCGCCAGGCCGCGAGCAGCGCCTGCAACAGCAGCCATTCGGACGCGAAGCCGGACAGCGGTGGCAGGGCGGCCGCGGCCAGCGCCCCGGCCAGCGCCGCCCAGGCGGTCCACGGCATGCGATGGATCAGCCCCCCGAGCCGATCGAGCTGGCGCGACAGGGCGCCATGCAGCACCGCGCCGGCGGCAAGGAAGAGCAGTGTCTTGAACACCGCATGGTTCAGCGCATGGAGCAGCGCCGCCCCCGCCGCCCGCGCCGCCAGCGCCGGCAGGTCCGCACCGCGGAAGGCGAGGGCGAGCCCGAGCCCGATGGCGATCAGCCCCACATTCTCGATGGTGGAGCAGGCCAGCAGCACCTTGCTATCGGTCTCGAGATTGGCCCGCAGCGCCCCGATCACCGCCGAGGCCGCGCCCAGCGCGATCAAGGGCGCCCCCATCCAGACCGGCTGCGCCGGCCCCATCAGGTCAAAGAGGAACCGCGCAAGGACGTACAGCGCGACCTTGGTCATCGCCCCCGACATCACCGCCGAGACATGGGACGGCGCGGCGGGATGGGCGAGCGGCAGCCAGACATGCAGCGGCGCGAGCCCCGCCTTCGACCCCGCCCCGGCCAGCACGAGGAGCATCACGGCGAGGGCACGCAGCCCCTCCGGTGGGGCATCCCGCAGCGCGGCGAAGGCGACATCGCCCGCGCCGCCGGCCAGGACGCCGAAGGCGAGCACCAGCGCCAGCCCGCCATAGCCGGCGAAGCCGAGGTAGATCCGCGCCGCCTCCCGGTTCTCCGCCCGCGCATGGTCATGCGCGACCAAGGCCCAGGAGGCGAGGGACATCGCCTCGAAGCCCAGCAGCAGGGTGAAGCCATCGGCGGCGAGCAGCGTCAGCGCCATGCCGGCGATGAAAAGTGGCCAGGGCACCAGCTCGCGCGGGGCCACCCGCCCATGGACCCCGCCAAAGGCGAAAAGCCCCGCGCAGCCCACCGACAGGCCGAGCGGCAGGAGGAACCATGACGATAGCGGATCGAGTGCCAGCCGCGCCGGCCCCCAGGGCGGGCCGAATGGCAGGTCGAGCACCGAAGGCCCATTCAGCAGGCCGCCGATCCCCCCGACCACCAGCCCCAGCCCGGCGGCCGTCACGCCCGCATGTACCATTCTGGCCCCGGATGGGAACCGGGCGAGCGGGAGGGCGGCCACGCCGAGCGCAGCGAGCAGGCCGATCAGCACCGCCAGTGCTGTCAGCATGCGGGGCAGGGTCGCCGAGTCACGGCGGCAGGATAATGCCCCCGGGGCCCCCACGGCCAGCCCATGGGCGTTTGCATCGGCGCGCCGCCGGGTTTAAGGGGGCGCCCTTTGGAACCTGCCGAGACCATGTCAAGGGGGACGAGCGCCATGCGCCGCCAGGGGGGGCCGGATACCGTGCCCGTCACACCGTAGAATGCGTGCGCTGCTCGCCTTCAGCCGTGCCGTCGATGCGTTGAACGAGGTGTTCGGCCGCATCGCCGACTGGGCAGTGCTCGCCGCCTGCGCCATCAGCGCCGGCAACGCCTTCGTCCGTTATGGGCTGTCCATGTCCTCCAATGCGTGGCTCGAGGTGCAGTGGTACCTGTTTGCCGCGACGGTGATGCTGGGGGCGGCCTACACGCTCAACCGGAACGAGCATGTGCGCGTGGACCTGGTCTATGGCAGCGTCTCGGCCCGGATCCGGCTGTGGATCGACGTCTTCGGCCTCATCTTCTTCCTGCTGCCGGCCATGCTCCTGCTCGCCTGGATGACCTTTCCCTTCTTCTGGGACTCCCTCGTCCGCTGGGAAGGCTCGGCCAATGCCGGCGGGCTGATCCGCTGGCCGGTGAAGATCCTGATGCCGCTCGGCTTCGCGCTGGTCAGCCTGCAGGGCCTGTCCGAACTGGTGAAGCGCATCGCCGCGCTGCGCGGCATCGACCCCACCACCGCACACCTCGCCGAATACCACCGGCCGGAGCAGTGATCCCATGCTGAGCCTCGAGATCATGCCGCCGCTGATGTTCGGCGGGCTGGTGGTGTTCCTGCTGATGGGCTTCCCGGTGGCGTTCTCGCTGTCCGCCGTGGGGCTGTTCTTCGGCTTTCTGTCGATCGAGATGGGCTTCTTCACGACGGCCTATCTCGGCAACCTGCCGCTGCGCGTCTTTGGCATCCTGTCGAACGACCTGTTGCTGTCGATCCCGTTCTTCACGCTGATGGGGGCGATCCTCGAACGCTGCGGCCTCGCCGAGGACCTGCTGGAAGGCACCGGGCAGCTCTTCGGCAAGATCCCGGGCGGGCTCGCCTATGCCGTCATCCTGGTGGGCGCGGTGCTCGGGGCGATCACCGGCACGGTCGCGGCGTCGGTCATCGCGATGGGCATGATCTCGCTGCCCATCATGATGAAGTATGGCTACGACATGCGTATCGCGACCGGCGTGATCGCGGCGTCGGGCACCATCACGCAGGTCATCCCGCCGTCGCTCGTGCTGATCGTGCTGGGCGACCAGCTCGGCAAGTCCGTGGGCGACATGTATGCCGGGGCGATCGGCCCGTCCTTCCTGCAGATCTTCCTGTTCCTCGCCTTCATCGCCGGCGTCTCGATCTTCGCGCCGCACAAGGTGCCGCCGCTGCCGGATGAGGCGCTGACCCAGCGCGGCTGGCCGCTGATCTGGCGCGTGCTGAAGGGCATGGTGCCCTCCATCGTGCTGATCTTCCTCGTGCTCGGCACCATCTTCATGGGGCTTGCCACGCCGACGGAAGCGGGTGCGATGGGCGCCGTGGGCGCGGTCGTGCTCGCCATGATCAATGGCCGCTTCTCCTGGCATCTGCTGCGGGAAGCGATGTCGAACACCATGCGCATCACCGCCATGGTGATCTTCATCCTGATCGGGGCGACCGTGTTCTCCCTGGTGTTCCAGGGCGTGGATGGCAGCCACTGGATCGAATACCTGCTGTCGCACCTGCCGGGCGGCCAGACGGGCTTCCTGATCTTCGTCAACGTCTTCGTCTTCTTCCTGGCCTTCTTCCTCGACTTCTTCGAGATCGCCTTCATCATCATCCCGCTGCTGGCCCCCGCGGCGGCGAAGCTCGACATCGACCTGGTGTGGTTCGGCGTGCTGCTCTGCATCAACATGCAGACGTCGTTCATGCACCCGCCCTTCGGCTTCGCACTGTTCTACCTGCGCGGCATCGCGCCCAAGACGGTGCTGTCGCGCGACATCTATTGGGGTGCGGTGCCCTGGCTGTGCCTGCAGCTCCTGCTCGTCGTCATCGTCATCGCCTGGCCGCAGAGCGTGACCTACTGGATCGAGCGCGGTCCGCAGGTCGATCCGTCCACCGTCCGGATCGAGGTGCCCCTGCCGGATGCCCAGGATGAGGACACCGCCGTGCCGGTTTTCCGCTGATCGCGGCGCCTGCGCTAGACAGACGGGGGAGGGGCCTTGCGCCCCTCCAACGCCCGGCGGCGGCGCTGCCGTTCGCCTTCAGTCCGCGCGCGCGCCGCTGCTGCGCACGGCATCTGCCCAGCGCGCGCGCTCGCGTGCCAGGAACCCGTCCAGCCCACCATCGCCCAGCGTGACCAGGGCCGCGCTACGCGCGCGCATGAAGTCGCGATAGCTCGCCGAGGCCGTCACCGCCGCGACGGCCGAGCGCAACCTCTCGACCACCGGCGCCGGCGTTGCCGCCGGGACGAACATCCCGAACCAGTTCGGCACGTCCAGGCTGGGATAGCCCGCCTCCACGAGCGAGGGCACGTCCGGCAACTCCGGCGCGCGCTCCCGCGTCGCGATGCCGACGATGCGCGCCTGCCCGGACTGGTGCAGCGGCAGCGCCGTGGTCAGCGCGTCGAACAGCATCGCGACCTGGCCCGAGACGAGATCCGCCATGGCCGGCGGGCTGCCGCGATACGGGACATGGACCATGCGCAGCCCGGCATCCTTGGCGAAGAGTTCCGCCGTCAGATGCGTCAGCGACCCGCTCCCGGAGGAGGCGAAGGGCACCTCGCCCGGCTTCGCCCGGGCTGCGGCGACGAGTGCCGCGAGGGTCGGTTCCGGCAGGGCGCGGGGGTTGACCAGCATGACGTTGGCCTGCGCCCCCAGCACGCCGAGCGCCGTGAAATCGCTGTCCGGGTCGTAGTTGAGGCGGCTGTAGAGCGGTTTCGCGATGCCCATCACGGCTGGCCCGACCGCGAGGATCGTGTAGCCGTCCGGCGCGGATTTCGCGACGGCTTCCGACCCGACATTGCCGCCGACCCCGGCGCGGTTCTCGACCACGACGGGTTGGCCGATCTCCCGCGCGAGGCCTTCGGCGGCGGCGCGGGCGAGGATGTCGGTGATGCCGCCCGGCGCGAAGGGCACGATGACGCGCACCGGGCGATTGGGGAAGCCGGCCTGCTGCGCATGGGCAGCGGCCGGCGCGGCAAGCGTCGCGGCCAGCAGCAGCGCGCGGCGTGAAGGACGATGCGGCATCATGTTCTCCGGATCATCTGAAGCGGCGCGATCCTGAGCGGGATGGCCGCGGCACGAAAGATGCTGCCTGATGCGGCCCTGCCGCCTTCTTGGCTGCCGGGACAGGATAGCGAGCGAAGATGATGCAGCGGAGCGTGGTGATGCGAAAGCATTGGGCAGCCGGATTGGCGGCGTTGATTCTGGCTGGCGCGAAGGCGGCGGTTGCGCAGTCCATCACCGTCGCGTTGGCCTCGACGCCGACGGCGATCGATCCGCATTTCCACAACCTGGTGCCGAACAACGCCATCGCGGCGCATGTCTTCGACCGGCTGGTGCATCAGGACGAACGCCAGGCGCTGACGCCGGGTCTCGCGGAATCCTGGCGCGCGCTCTCGGACACCGAATGGGAGTTCCGGCTGCGTGCGGGCGCGACCTTCCATGACGGGGCGCCGGTCGAGGCCGAGGATGTCGCGGCCAGCCTGCGCCGCGTGCCCGCCGTGCCCAACAGCCCGGGGCCCTTCACGCAATTCGTGCGCGGCATCGCCGCGGTCGAGGTGGTGGATCCGCGCACGCTGCGCATCACGACGCGCGGGCCGCAGCCGCTGCTGCCCACGGACCTGTCGGTGATCGCCATCATCCCCCGGCGGTTTGAAAGCGCCTCGACCGCCGATTTCCGCTCCGGTGCCGCGATGATCGGCAGCGGGCCCTTCCGGTTCGATGCCTTCACGCCCGGCGACCGCGTGGTGCTGGCACGCAACGACGCCTATTGGGGCGGCGCGCCGGCCTGGCAGCGCGCGACGCTGCGCATCGTGCCGAACGACAGCGCGCGCGTGGCCGGGCTGCTCGCCGGCGATGTCGATGCGATCGAGGCGGCGCCGATCTCGCAACTCGACGCGCTGCGCCGGCGGAACGACATCGCGCTGTTCCGCACCGTGTCGAACCGCGTGATGTTCATCAGCTTCGACACCTTCCGCGACGTCACGCCCCATGCCAGCGCACGCAATGGCCAGCCGTTGCCCGCGAACCCGCTGAAGGACGTGCGCGTTCGCCGCGCCATCTCCATGGCGATCAATCGCCCTACCATCGTCGAGCGGCTGATGCATGGCGAGGCGATCGCTGCCGGCGGGCTGCTCGCCGAGGGCTTCTTCGGCGCCAGCGCGAACCTGCCGCCGCCGCCCTTCGATCCCGATGGCGCGCGCCGCCTGCTGCGCGAGGCCGGCTATCCCGACGGCTTCCGCCTGACCGTCCACGGCCCCAACGACCGCTTCCCCAATGACGAGCAGATCCTGCAGGCCGTCGCGCAGATGCTGACCCGCATCGGCATCGAGGTGCGGGCGGAGGCGATGCCCTTCAACCTGATCCTCTCCCAGGGCGGCCCGCCGAACTATGCCATGTCGGCCATGCTGCTCGGCTGGGGCAGCAACACCGGGGAGGCCTCCTCGCCGCTGCGGGGGCTGCTGGCCACGGTGAACCGCGATCGCGGGCTGGGGGTGGCCAATCGCGGCCGCTATTCCAATCCGGCGCTGGATGCGGTCATCGTGCAGGCGCTGGGCACGGTGGATGACGGGTCGCGCCGCGCGCTGCTCGAACAGGCGCAGGAGACGGCGATGGCCGACCAGGCATTGGCGCCGATCCTCTATCAGGTGAATATCTGGGCGACGCGCGGCGGCGTCACCTATGTCCCGCGCGCGGATGAATTCACCCTCGCGCGCTTCTTCACCCCGGCGCATTGACGCGGAGCTCATCACCATGACCGAGGATATCTGGCGGCTTCCGGCGGCGGTGCTCGCCGCGCGCTTCCGCGAAGGCAGCCTGACGCCGAGTGCCGCGCTCGCCGCCGTGCTCGCGCGGATCGCCGCGGCCAATCCGCAGATCAACGCCTTCGCGACCCTCGACACGGATGGCGCCACCAAGGCGGCGAAGGAGGCCGATGCACGTTTCGCCGCGGGCAAGCCGCTGGGGCCGATGGATGGCGTGCCGGTGTCCATCAAGGACAACATCACGGTCGCCGGCCTGCGCTGTGCCTGGGGCAGCGCGTTGTGGATGGACTATGTGCCCGACGCCGACGAGACGCCGGTCGCGCGGCTGCGCGCCGGCGGCGCGGTGATCCTCGGCAAGACCAATGTGTCGGAGTTCACGCTCGGCCGCGGCAATGTCGATACGCCATCCTTCGGCACCACGCGCAACCCGTGGAACACGGCGCTGACGCCAGGGGCGTCCACCGGTGGCGGCGCGGCGGCGGTGGCGTCGGGGTTCGGGCCGGTGACGCTCGGCACGGATGGCGGCGGGTCGATCCGCCGGCCCGCCTGCCATTGCGGGCTGGTGGGGCTGAAGCCCAGCACCGGGCGCGTCGCGCGGCGCAATGGGCTGCCGGTCATCCTCGACGACGCCGAGGTGATCGGGCCGATCGCACGCACGGTGGACGACCTCGCCACCACGCTGTCGATCATCCAGGGCCCGCTGGACGAGGACCGGCTGTCGATCGGCGTGCCGGGCCCGCATGAGGAACCGCCGCCGCCCAAGGGGCTGCGCATCCTCTATGTCCCGCGCATCGCGCAGTGGGAGGTCGAAGCGCCAGTCGCCGCCGCCTGCGCCGAAGGCGCGCGCAAGCTCGCCGCGCTGGGCCACAGCGTGACCGAGGGCGCACTGCCCGTCGATATCGCGCTGTTCGAGAAGCACTGGCCGGTGATCGGCGCGGCGGGCCTCGCCTGGGCGCTGCGCGGGAAGGATTGGAAGGGCCGCATCGGCGCCATCTATGAGGAGATGATGGAACGCGCCGAGACTATCTCGGGCGCCGACTACGTCGATGCGATGAACGCCTTCCGCGAGGTGCAGGCGCAATTCGCCCGTGCCTTCCGCGATTGGGACGTGATCGTGATGCCGAGCGCCGGCGCGATGCCCTGGGATGCGACGAAGTTCGGCCCGCCCTATCACCGCGCCTTCACCGGCATCGTGAATGCGGGCGGACTGCCGGGGCTGAACGTGCCGGTCGATCCGTCGCCGGAGGGGCTGCCGATCGGCGTGCAGCTCGTCGGGCCTTATGGCGCGGATTGGACGCTGATCGCGCTCGCGCGGCAGTATGAGGCGGCCTATCCCTGGGCGGATCGCTGGCCGGCGATCTGAGGCATCGGAGAGGGGCACAGCCCCTCTCCAGCCCTTGTCACCCGCCCCAGTTCCGCGCGGTGAAGTCCATCACGAACGACTTCGACGCGCGCCAGGGCAGGTCCTTCCGCTTGCCCGTGAAATTCGCCGTCTGGAACAGCACGGTGTAGGCCGGATCCTCGCGTTCGGTGAGGGTCAGTAGGCGACGGAAGGCGGCGCGGCGCTTCTCCGCATCGCTTTCCACCTGCAGCACATCGAGCAGCCGCGGCGCTTCCTCGTTCTGCCATTGCCCGGCGGCCCAGGTCTGCCCGCCAGGCCCGTAGACCGACATCGGCGCGACGGGGTCGTTGAAGACCGCGGTGTTGGAATTGTCGCACAGGCCACGGCCGGGGAAGCGGCCGAGGATCTGGCCCCAGTTCTCCTTCATCTCGATCGGCACGTTCAGCCCGACCTGGCGCCAGCCTTCGACCAGGATCTGCGAGGAGGCGACCTGGCCCGTGTAGTAGTTGTTCAGGAGCTGATACGGGATCGGCTCGCCGCGGTAATTGGCTTCCCGCAGCAGGCGGCGTGCTTCGGCCGGGTCGAAGCGGGGCGCTTCCCAGTCCGGGAGGTACATGTCGCCATACACCTCCCATTGCAGGCCCTTCGGCACGCGGGTGCGGCCGGCCCAGAGGCTGTCCACGATCGCCTGCCGGTCGATGCTGTGCGACATGGCGCGGCGCACCAGCGGGTTCGCCAGAACGGGATGCGTCTTGTCCCACACGATCAGGCGGATGTTGTTGATCGGCCCGCCCTGCACCTCGTGGCGCGCGCTGCGCTCGACGCCGCCGATCTGGTCAGGCGGCAGGTCGCAGATGAAATCATAGTCGCCGGCGAGCAGGCCGTTCACACGGCCGGCCACATCCGGCACCTCGACCAGGCGGATCGACTTCAGCGGCGGGCGGCCGCCCCAATAGGCGTCATGCGCTTCGAGCAGCAGGTCGCGGCCCGGGCGATGCTCGACGATGCGGTACGGCCCGGTGCCGACCGGCTTGCGCGCCCAGTCGAGCCAGGACGCCGCCGCGTCGAAGGCGGCGCGCGAGAAGATCGCGCCGGAGGTCCGCGTCAGCCGCCCTTCGAGCGTCACATCCGGCACGCTGTTGACGAAGCGGACGGTGCGGGCATCGACAATCTCCATCTTCTCGAAGCCCGGGAAATGGGCGCGGGAGACGGCCACGGCCTCGGGCGGCGGCGTCTTGCCGCCCTGGCCCGCGGTGGTGGAGACGAAGAGCCCGCGGCTGTCCGCGGCGAGCCCCGTCCACATCCGCTCGCGCGAGAAGGTGAAGGCGACGTCCTCGGCCGTCATGGTGCGGCCGTCATGCATCACCACGCCCTCGCGCAGCGTCAGTTCCAGCGTCTTCGCGTCGATCCGGCGCCAGGCGGTGGCGAGCACCGGGCCGGCGCGCTCGCTCTCCTGCCAGTCGATGCCGATCAGCGGCTCGGAGAAGGAGGGCATGATCCGGAAGCCGACATTCGACTGCTCCCGCATCGGCTCCAGCGTGCCGGAGGTGCTGATGGTCTGCACCGCGATGGTCATGGAAGGCCGGTTGTCGGCCTGTGCGATGGCGATGCGCGGCAGCGTGCCGGCGGCGGCGAGGCCACCCAGCAATGCGCGACGATTCAGGTTCATGGCGATGTCCCCTCAGCCTTGCGGAATCGGGGCGGGACGCTAGGACGCATCCTGTGACAGCCGTGGGACTGGCGCGTGAAGCCTGCGGGATGGGCATGGACCGATTCGGGACTTGTCCACCCCCTTTGCGCCCGGTCCGCACGGTGCGAGCCTCGCGCCGCAAAGGAGACACCGCATGAGCACCGAAGCTGAGATCACCGCCTGGCTGGCATCGCAGAAGGAGGCGATGCTCACCGAACTCGCCGAGATGGTGAACACCGATGGCGGGTCCTATGACAAGGCGGGCGTCGATCGCACCGGTGCGCAGGTGAAGCGCTTCCTCGAATCGCACGGCATCGCGGTCGAACTGCTGCCGCAGCAGAAGCACGGCGACTGCCTCCGCGGCATCGTCGATGGCGGGCACGGGCTCGGCACCGGCAACCAGCGGTCCAACATCGTGCTGATGGGCCATCGCGACACGGTCTTCCCGAAAGGCGAGCCCGAACACCGGCCCTTCACCATCAAGGACGGCCGTGCCTATGGCCCTGGTGTCGTGGACATGAAGGGCGGCATCGTGATGAACATGTTCGTCATGGCCGCCTTCAAGAAGTTCGGCGGCGCGCCCGGGCCGATCGTCGGCCTCTTCACCGGCGACGAGGAGATCGGCAGCCCCGAAGGCCGCCCTGTCATCGAAGCCGAGGCGCACAACGCCCGCGTCGTCTTCAACAGCGAGCCGGGCCGTGCCTCGGGCAATGTCGTGAAGGCGCGCAAGGGCGGTGTCTTCTCCGTGGTGGACATCACCGGCAAGGCCGCGCATTCGGGCGGGAACTTCGAGGCCGGCATCAGCGCGATCGGCGAGGCCGCGCACAAGATCGTCGCCATCCACGCGCTGACCGACCTCAAGCGCGGCATCACGCTGAATGTCGGGCTGATCCAGGGCGGGCAGTCGGTGAACACCACCGCGCCCAACTGCCAGTTCCAGATCGACCTGCGCTATGTCGAGGTCGCGGAACGCGACGAGATCATGGGCAAGATCCATGACATCGTGGCGAAGTCCTACGTGCCCGGCACCAAGGCGACGCTGGTGGTGAAGGGCGAGTTCCGGCCGCTGAACCCGTCCCCGGAATCGGAGCGGGTCTTCTCCGTCTACCAGGCGGCAGCCGCGGAATCGGGGCTGAAGGTGGAGGCGGAATTCACCGGCGGTTGCGCGGATTCCGGCTTCACCGCGGCACTCGGCGTGCCGACGCTGTGCGGCGTCGGGCCTGTGGGCGGGCTGGCGCACAGCCCGGAGGAATACCTGGAAGTCGAGACCCTGGTGCCGCGGGCGCAGGCGATGGCACGGTCGATCTACCGGCTGGAAAAGGCCGGGATCTGAAGGCCGGAGGGGCGCCGCCCTTCCGGGCCACCCCGCCAGGGGCGTACGCGCCCCTGGGCCGCGGGGATTTGGCGTCGGCGCCGCGGTATGCGATGCCCCGGCCATGACGCAGCAGGCGGAGTTCGACATCTTCCTCGCCACGGCACCGGGCCTGGAGGCCGTGCTGTGCGACGAGGTGCGGCACAAGGGGTTCAAGCGGCCCAAGGCCGTGCCGGGCGGGGTCGTGCTCAGGGGCGGCTGGCCCGAGGTCTGGCGGGCGAATCTCTGGGTCCGGGGGGCGGGCCGTGTCCTCGCGCGCATCGACAGCTTCCGCGTCGACCATCTCGCCCAACTCGACCGCCGGGCCCGGCATGTGCCCTGGGCCAGCGTGATGCGTCGCGACACGCCGTTCCGGGTCGAGGCGCATTGCAGCGCCTCCCGCATCTATCACAGCGGCGCCGCGGCGGAGCGCATCGCGCGCGCCATTGCCGAGACCCTCGGCGCGCCGCAGGCGGATGACGCGCCCGTCACCGTCATGGCGCGCATCGACCACGACATCTGCACCATCAGCATCGATACCTCCGGCGAGCCGCTGCACAAGCGTGGCTACAAGGAAGCGGTCAACGCCGCCCCGATGCGCGAGACCATGGCGTCGCTCTTCCTCCGCCAATGCGGCTATGACGGCAGCGAGCCGGTGCTGGACCCCATGTGCGGTTCCGGCACCTTCGTCATCGAGGCCGCGGAGATCGCCGCGCGCCTGAACCCCGGCCGCGCGCGCCACTTCGCCTTCGAACAGCTCGCGACTTTCGATGCGGAGGCCTGGGACAGCATGCGCGCGGTGCGCAGTGGCCGCACGCCGCCTGGGCACTTCCATGGCAGCGACCGCGACGCCGGCGCGATCGCGATGAGCCGCGCGAATGCCGAACGCGCCGGTGTCGCGGCTCTGTGCGAGTTCCGGCAATGCACCATCAGCGACATCGTCCCGCCGCCCGGACCGCCGGGCCTTGTCATCGTCAACCCGCCCTACGGCACACGCCTCGGTGATCGCCCGAAGCTGCTGCCGCTGTATCAGACGATGGGCCGCGTGCTGCGGGAACGCTTCGCGGGCTGGCGCGTCGGGCTGATCGCGACCGACGCCCGCCTTGCCCAGGCGACGGCCCTGCCGTTCCTGCCGACGGAAGCGCCCGTGCCGCATGGCGGCTTGCGCGTCACGCTATACCGCACCGCCGCGCTCGATTGATGGGCGCCAGGTGCCGACGGTCCAGGTGGCCAAGCCACTTCGCGGGGTGAGGTCTGGAGAGCGGCAGCACCCCTCTCCAATACGCGTTCACCAAGCCAAGGCCGTCACCGCCGCCAGGGCCGCCTGGCGAACATGGCGCGCACCATCTCCCCTTCGCGCAGCACCATGTCGCGATAGGCCTGCCCGACCAGCGGCCGCAGCGGCAGCGCCACGCGCTCGGCCGCCACGGTGAATTCCGGATCGGCGAAGACGGCGGTGAAGGCCGCTTCCATCATGCGCGTCGCCTCCGGCGGGAAGCCAGGTGGCCCGACGATCCCGCGGGCGGAGCCGATCACCACGTCGAAGCCCTGCTCGCGGAAGGTCGGGACGTCCGGCGCCGCCGACCAGCGCGTCGGGGAGGCCTGGCCGAGGCAGCGGATCTTGCCCTCGCGCATCAGGGCGATCCCCTCGCTCATGTTGAAGGACGCGACGTCGACCGCGCCCGACAGCAGGTCCCGCTGCACCTGGGCAGTGCCATTGAAGGGCGCGTGCAGCGCGCGAATATCCGCCTGCTCCTCCAGCCCCAGCAGCACGAGGTGGTCGTCCGACCCCACGCCCGCCGCACTGCCGACCGAGATGCTCTCCGGCTGCCGCTTCAGGGCGGCGACGAGGTCCGCGAGGTTGCGCAGGCGCGACCCGGGCAGCACCCACAGCGCGCAGGCGTCGTCGACGATGTTGGCGATGTAGGTGAATTCCTCCGCCTTCCAGCGCACCGGGCGTTCGAGCGGCAGGGTGGAGACGTTGAGGCTGCCGATCGCGCCGATGGTGTAGCCGTCCGGGGCCGCGTTGAAGATCATCTCCATGCCCAGTTGCCCCGAGGCACCGGCCGTGTTG
>JAYSDS010000064.1:0-32183 GCA_041914265.1 Roseomonas sp. | reverse complement strand
CGGGCCGTCCGTGTCTTCGGCGCCCTGGCCGGCGGGGGGGGCGTTCGGGCGGCCGCCCCCCCCCCCCCCCCCCCCCCCCCCCCCCCCCCGGAACGGCGTTCATCAGGAACACCCCGGACCGGCAGGCATGCGCCGCCGTCGCGTCAGCCTGGTTCCGTCGCCACGCAGCCGCCGCCGGACCGTGTGAAGGACGCCACATGGTCGGTGCGGATCTCGAAGGTCACGCGGCAGGGCAGCGGCGGCGCATAGGCCGGATAGGCCGCGCCCCAGCCCCATCCCCAGCCCCACCCCCCGCCATAGGCGCCGCGCCAGCCCGCGCTGCCGAGGCCGACGCCGAAGGCCGGCGCCGGCATGGGCGCGCTGCTGCCCAGGCGTTCATATTGCAGGAAGCGGCGGCCATCCGGCGTGGTGAAGTCGCTGTCCGGTACGCCGATGCGCTGGACCAGGTCGCCAACCGGCAGGCCCACCAGCGTCTGCATGCGGGCATCGAACCCGGCCTGGGTGGCGCACCCCGCCAGCGTCAGTCCGGCGAGAAGGAGGATCGGGCGCATGGACTTGAGAATGGGAAGCAACTGCGGCGGTTTCTAGGCCGCCTCGCCCGCGGCCCAGCCGCTCGACCAGGCCCATTGGAAATTGTAGCCGCCGAGCCAGCCCGTCACGTCCACTGCCTCCCCGATCACGAAGAGGCCCGGAACCGCCTTCGCCGCCATGGTCTTCGAGGACAGCGCGGCGGTGTCGATGCCGCCCAGCGTGACCTCGGCCTTGGCATAGCCCTCGGTGCCGGAGGGCTCGACCTGCCAGGCCTTCAGCAGGGAGCCGAGGCGCTTGAGATCTGCATCGCCGATCTCCCCCATGATGCGGGCGGGCAGGTGTTGTGCCGCCAGCGCCTGGGCGAGCCGCTGCGGCAGCCATTCGCTGAGGACGCTGCGGGGTTCGGCCTTGGCCCGCGCGCGCTTGGCCGTCAACAGCAAGGCGGTCGCGTCCTGGCCGGGCAGGAGGTCGATGGCGACGGCCTGGCCTGGCTCCCAGTAGGAGGAGACCTGCAGGATCGCCGGGCCGGACAGGCCGCGATGGGTGAACAGCATCGCCTCGGGGAAGGCCGCGCGGCCGCAACGCGCGACGACCGGCAGCGCCACCCCGGCGAGGGGACGCATCAGATCGAGCGCCGCGCCGGCGGCGGTGAACGGCACCAGCCCAGGCCGCGGCACGACCAGCGGCAGGCCGAAGCGCCGCGCCGCATCATGCGCGAAGCCGGTCGCGCCCATCTTCGGGATGGACAGCCCGCCGGTCGCGAGCACCAGCGATTCCGCGCTGAAGCCGCCATGGTCGGTGGCGATGGAAAAGCGGTCGGCGCGCGCGATGTCCGTGACGCGGTGCCGCAGGCGCAGATCCACCCCGGCGGCTTCGCATTCCGCCAGCAGCATCTGCACGATCTGGCGCGCGGACCCGTCGCAGAACAACTGGCCGAGCGTCTTCTCGTGGAAGGCGATGCGGTGCTTCCGCACCAGTGCGATGAAATCCTGCTGCGTGTAGCGCGCGAGCGCCGACCGCGCGAAATGCCGATTGGCCGAGAGAAAGCGTTCCGGCACGCAGCCCAGATTGGTGAAGTTGCAGCGCCCGCCGCCGCTGATCAGGATTTTCTTGCCGGGCTCCTCGGCATGGTCGAGCAGCAGGACGCGCCGCCCGCGCTGCCCGGCGCGCATGGCGGCGAACAACCCCGCCGCGCCGGCGCCGATGACCACCACATCGAAAGGCGTCACGCCGCTGCCGCCAGCCCTGCCATGGTGCGGCCCACGGCTTCCGCGACGCGGATGCCGTCCACCCCGGCCGAGAAGATGCCGCCCGCATAGCCGGCGCCTTCGCCGGCGGGGTAGAGGCCGCGCGTGTTGATCGACTGGAAATCCGCCCCGCGCCGGATACGGATGGGGGAGGAGGTGCGCGTCTCGACGCCCGTCATCACCGCATCCGCCATGTCGAAGCCGGGGATCTGACGGCCGAAGGCGGGCAGGGCCTCGCGGATCGCGGCGGTGACGAAATCGGGCAGGCAGCGCGCGAGGTCCGTCGGCGTGACGCCCGGCCTGTAGGACGGCACCACGGAACCGAGTTCCGTCGAGGCGCGCCCCGCCAGGAAATCCTCCACGCGCTGCGCCGGCGCGTCATAAGTGCCGCCGCCGGCGATGAAGGCCTGTTCCTCCCAATGCCGCTGCAAGGCGATGCCGGCCAGCGGATGGCCCGGATAGTCGCGCTCGGGCGTGATGCCTACCACGATGCCGGCATTCGCGTTGCGCTCGGCGCGCGAGTACTGGCTCATCCCGTTGGTCACGACGCGGCCGGGCTCGGAGGCCGCGGCGACCACGGTCCCGCCGGGGCACATGCAGAAGGAATAGACGTCGCGGCCCATGCTGCCGTGGTGTACCAGCTTGTAGTCCGCCGCGCCGAGGATCGGGTGCTTGGCGAAGCGGCCGAAGCGCGCCGCATCGATGATCGATTGCGGATGTTCGATGCGCACGCCGATCGAGAACGGCTTGGCCTCGATGAAGACGCCGCGGTCGAACAGCGCCTGGAAGGTGTCGCGCGACGAATGGCCGATGGCGAGCACGACATGGTCGGTCTCGATCGTCTCGCCGGCTGCCGTCACCACGCCGCGGATGGCGCCGCGCTCGATGACGACATCCGTCACCCGCGTGCCGAAGCGGTACTCGCCGCCAAGGGCGGTGATCTTCTCGCGCAGGGATTCCACCATCGTCACCAGGCGGAAGGTGCCGATATGGGGCTTGGCGACGTACAGGATCTCCTCTGGCGCGCCGGCCGCGACGAATTCCTCCAGCACCTTCCGCGCGACCGGTTCCGGCGCCTTGATGCCGGAATAGAGCTTGCCGTCGGAGAAGGTCCCCGCGCCGCCCTCGCCGAACTGCACGTTGCTTTCGGGCGTCAGCTCCCGCTTGCGCCACAGCCCCCAGGTATCCTTGGTGCGTTCCCGCACCACCTTGCCGCGGTCGAGGATGATCGGCCGGAAGCCCATCTCGGCCAGGATCAGCGCGGCGAAGATGCCGCAGGGCCCGGTGCCGATCACGACAGGCCGTTTCCAGCCACCCGCCGGCGCTGTCGCGACGTGGCGGTAGCGCATGTCGGGCGCGGGCGTCAGCGTGCGGGCGAGCGTGCGGTCCCGCGCGGCGCGGCGCAGCAGGGCGGCCTCGTCCGACACCTCGATGTCCAGCGTGTAGACGAGGAAGATGTCCGACCGCTTCCGCGCATCCCAGGCGCGCCGGAAGACATGGATGGCGCGCAACGCGCTGCCGCGCAGGTCGAGGCGCGCCCGCACCGCCTGCTCGATGGCCTCGGGCGGGTGATCCAGCGGCAGCTTCAGTTCGGTCAGGCGCAGCATGGGCCGCCTATAGCATGGGAGGGACGGAGGGGTGCTGCCCGATATGGGAGGCAGCGTAGCGCATCGGAGAGGGGTCTACCCCCCTCCGTCCTCCGGAACCTGCTCCTGCCGGAACCGCCTCAGCCCTTGCCGACGCCCCAGAAGCAGGGGAAGGGCGCCTTCGCGATGCCGGAGATATTGCGCCGCCAGGCCGTGTGGCCGAGGAAGAAGCCGGTGGGGATGAAGAGCACGGTGTCCATCGCGGCGGCATTGGCGGTATCGACCGCGCGGCGCTCGGTGGCCGGATCGGTGGCGTCGAACCAGGCATCCACCTGGGTCTGCACCGCCCGGGACGTCGCCCACCCGTTGATCGAGGCCGCACCCGACCCGTCCAGCGCCTTGTAGCCCGCCGGGCTCGCGCATTCCGCACCGGCCACCCAGCTATGGCTGACATGCCAGCCGCCGCTGCGGGGATCGTTGCGGCTCGCCACGCGCGTGGAATGCGCGCCCCAATCCATCGAGAGGAAATCGACCTTCATGCCCAGCTGCTGCAACAGGTCGGCGGTGATCTCGGCCTGCGCCTTGACCGGGGCGACATCGCTCGCGGAGGGCAGGACGACGGGCTCGCCGCCATAGCCGGATTCGGCGAGCAGCCGCTTCGCCGCGGCCATGTCGCGCGGGGCGAGCATCGGCCCGCTGCCGGCTTCCGTGTAGAATGGCGTGTCCGGCGTGAAGAAGCTCGGCATCGGCTTCCACAGCTCGCGATCCTCGCCGACCACGGCGCTCATGTAGTCGGCCTGGTTCGCCACCGCCTGGACGGCGCGGCGCAGCCTGACGTCGTTGAAGGGCGGGAAGAGCTGGTTGAAGCGCAGCAGTGCGACATTGCCCAGCGGATCGGCGATGTCGATGCGCACATCCCGCGCCGCGCGCAGCGACGGCGCAAGGTCCGGGATCGGCTGCTCCCACCAGTCGATCTCCCCGCGGCGCAGCGCCGCCGCCGCGGTGCTCGGATCGGGCATGGTGATCCATTCGATGCGATCGACCAGCATGCGCTTGCCGCCGGCGAGCCAGTCCGCCGCCTCCTCGCGCGGGACATAGCCGGGGAAGCGTTCGAAGACGGCGGTCGCGCCGGCCACCCATTCGTCGCGCTTGAAGACCATCGGGCCGGAGCCGATGTATTCCGTGATGCTGCGCGATCGGTCGGTGCGCGCGATGCGCTCGGGCATGATCAGCAGCACATTCGTCGTCACCTTGCCGAAGGCCTGCAGCAGCTTCGGGAAGGGACGGTTCAGCCGAAGGCGGAACCTCAGGTCGTCGATCACCTCGATCGCGGCGAGCGAGGCGCGCAGGCGGCGCCCCATCACGTCCTGGCCCATCCAGCGTTCGATGCTCGCGACGGCATCGATGGCGCGCACGGGCTCGTTGTCGTGGAACTTCAGGCCGCGGCGCAGCGTGAAGGTCCAGGTCTTGCCGTCATCCGTCAGCTCGTGGCCCGCGCACATCTGCGGCTGCGGCGTGAAGTCGGCGCCGATGCCGTACAGCATGTCCCACACCAGGAAGGCGCCGTTGCGCACCACCTGCCGCGTGGTGAGGATCGGGTCCATCCCCGACAGGTCGGCCTGAGGAACGAAACGGAGGGTGCGCGCGGCCTGCGCCTGCGCGAGGGACGGGGCGGCGAACAGCGCTGCCGCACCGCCCAGCATCTGACGACGATTCATCATGCTCGGTCCTTGTGCATGGACCGTGTGCCGGCATGCGAAAACACTACGGGCGCGGCTTGGCAGCGGCAAGCCAGGCGCTAGGCTCGGTCCACATGAGCAGCAACATCCGTCCCGACATCACCCTCGCGTCACGCCTGTTCGACGCGCTGCGCGAGAAGACCTTCGACGGCGTCGGCGTGACGCGCGAGGCCTACGGGCCCGGCGAGGAAATCGCCCATGCGCTGGTCCGCGCGGAGGCCGAGGCCATTGGCCTCGAGATCACCGTCGATTTCGCCGGCAACATGTACATGACGCTGCCGGGCAGCGATCGCGCGCTGCCGCGTATCATCCTCGGCAGCCATCTCGATTCCGTGCCGCAGGGCGGCAACTACGATGGCGCGGCGGGCGTGCTGTGCGGCATGGCGGTGGTCGCGGGCATGAAGCAGGCGGGCGTCGTGCCGCTGCGCGACGTGACGGTGATGGCGATCCGCGCGGAGGAAGGCGGTGCCTGGTTCAACGGCTTTCCCGGCAGCCGCGGCGCGCTCGGCAGCTTCGTGCCGGCGAACCTCGCCCTGCTGCGCAAGGATACGGGCCTGTCGCTCGAGCACCACATGCGCGAGTTGGGCTTCGATCCCGATGCGCTGCGCGCGGGGAAGAAGGTACTCAGCGCCGACAACGTCCACGCCTATGTCGAACTGCATATCGAACAGGGGCCGGTGCTCGACGCGGAGCAGATCCCCGTCGGCCTCGTCACCGCGCTGCCGGGCAACCGCCGTATCCGCAAGGGCGTGGTCCACGGTGAATGGAATCACTCCGGCGCCACGCCGCGCGCCTATCGCCACGACGCGGCGCTGGCGCTCGCGGAATTCGCCCATCGGCTCGACCTCTTCTGGGGCGCGCTGGAGGCGGAGGGCACGCCCATGGTGTGCACCTTCTGCACCATCGCGACATCCGACCAGGCGGGCTTCGGCAAGGTGCCGGGCGAGATTGCCTTCAGCCTCGACATCCGGGCGCCCGAGCCGGCGACGCTCGACCGCGCCTATGCCGAGATCGACCGGCTGGTCGCCGACATATCGGCGGCGCGCGGCGTGACCTTCGAACTACCGGCGCGCCAGGAATCGAGCCCCACGCCGATGGACGCCGCCCTGCGCGAGGCGCTGCGCGCCTCGGCCGAGGGGCTTGGCATCGGCTACAAGGTGATGCCTTCCGGCGGTGGCCACGACGCGGCCGCCTTCGCCCAGGCCGGCATCCCGTCGGCCATGGTGTTCGTGCGCAACCAGAATGGCAGCCACACGCCGCTCGAAGCGATGCGCATCGAGGATTTCGCGGAGGCCTGCACGGTCATCGCGGATTGGACGGTGAAGGCCGCCGCGCGCGGCTGAGCAGGTCAGCCCGAGGCCGGAGGACGCCGGGCCTCGGCGCCCCGCGTGGCGCCCCGGCGCGGCCGTGGCGTCGCGGTGGCGCCGGCATGGGTGTTGCCGCCGAGCAGCACGGCCCTGAGCCGCAGCGTCTGCGCCCGCCAGAACCGGATGGCATGCGCCTCGGCATCCGCCAGCGATTCATCGAGCAGCGTCAGCGCCTCCGCGCTGCGGCGGGTGCCGATGGCCTCGGCGAGGAGATGCAGGCCATAGGGGCGCAGCAACCCCGCGCCGGTCCCGGCATAATCCTGCAACCCTTGCCGCAGGAGCTGTTCGCCGGCTGCATCCTCGCCGTCGCGCGCCATGGCCCAGCCCTGCATGATCGTGCCCCAGGCGGCCCAATAGGCGTAGTCATGCGTCCGCGCGATGCGGATGGTCTCGACCGCCGCCTCGCGCGCCATCGCGGGGTCGCCGAGGAACTGCCCGAGGCAGGCATGGAAGGCGAGGGCGAAGGCGAGGGAGTGCGGATGGTCGAGCGCGCGCGCCGCCGCGACGGCCGCCTCGCTGTCCTTCCGCGCCTGCTCGGGCTCGCCCAGGAACCAGTCGACCCAGCCGAGATGGGACAGCGCCAGCACGGCCGGGTCCGATCCGTAGTCGAAGCGCTGCGCCGCGTGGCTCGCGGGATCATAGAGGTCGAGCGCGCGGCGCAGCTCCTGCCGCGCCTCGGCGAAGCGCCCGCCATAGAGCAGCGACAGGCCATGCGCGCGATGCGCCTGGAGCAGCAGGGCCGGGTCCGTCTGCCCCGCGACATGGCGCATCATGCGGCGGCTCACGGCGAGCCCCGCGCCGATGTCGCCGCGCACCAGATGGAAGGTGATGAGCCCCCGCATCGTGCGGAAGACGAGCTTCGCGTCGCCGAGGTGCTGCGCGGCGGCATGCGCGCGCTCGAAGGCGCGCAGCACCTCGGGTTCCGCATTGCCGCGCACGATGGTGACCTGGGCGGCGAGGGCGACGTTGACGCGCATCTCGGCCTCCAGGCGCGCCGGCCCTTCCGGCAGCTTCCCGACCAGCGCGAGCGCGCTGCGGCAATGCTCCATCGCCTCCGCATGCGCGGCCTGCGCCGCGGCGAGGCGCGCTGCCGCCTCATAGGCCTCGATGGCTTCGAGATCGCGTCCGGCCATGGCCAGGTGCCGGGCCAGCACTTCCGGCCGGGCGGCGACCTTCCGGGGAAAGCGTTCGCGCAGCACGGCGACCACGCGCGCATGCAGCGCGCGGCGTTGTTCGCGCAGCAGCGAATCATAGGCCGCATCCCGGATCAGCACGTGGCGGAAGGTGTAGGCGTCGGGCTCCTCGGATGATCCGTCCGGCTCCAGGAAGCCCGCCTGCACCAGCCGCCGCAGGCTGCGCCGCAGAGGAGCCCGCTCCGCCTCGTCGATCACCGCCTCCAGCACCGCCACCTCGAAGCTGCGTCCGAGCACGGCGGCGAGCTCCGCCACCGGCTTCGCCTCGTCCAGCGCATCGAGCCGCGCCATGAGCGACCCGCGCAGGGTGAAGGGAATGCCGCCGCCGCTCTCCGGCGCGGCCGCCGCGGCGCGGGCCACTTCCTCGAGGAAGAGCGGCACGCCGTCGGTGCGGGCGACGATGCGCGATACCACCGCCGGCGGCAGCATGCCGGGCACGGTCAGGTCGACCAGGCGCCGCGCCTCCTCCGCCGCCAGCCGTTCGAGCCGCAGCGTCAGCAGCGCGGGGATGGGCGGCGCGGCGTGCCACCCCGGCCGGGCGGTCAGCAGCATCATCGCGCCATGCCCGCGCGCCGCGCAACGTTCGGCCAGGCTGCGCAGCAGCGCCTCGGTGGAGGGGTCCGCCCAGTGCAGATCCTCGACGACGACGAGCAGCCGCGCGCCGTCCCGCCGGCAGGCGAGCAGGAGCGTCGCCAGCGCATCGACGGTGCGCCGGTGCCGGCGCCGCGGCAACGCCGCGACCTCGCGCGCATCCGCCTCGTCGGCGCTGCCGAGCAGCGCGGCGAGCGGCGCGCGGATCTCGGCTTCGGCCAGGCCGACCCTGGCGATGAGGCCGAGCAGGCGCGCGCGCATCTCCTCGGCCGACGCGCCGGGCGCGAGGCCGAGCCGCCCGAGCAGCCAGGCCGTGACGGGATGGAAGGCGCTGGCGCGATCATGCTCGGCGCAGAGCATCGTCACGACATCGCTTTCCGGCACACCGCTGCGCGCGCGGAATTCATGCACCAGGCGGGACTTGCCCATGCCCGGCTCGCCTTCGAGGAGCAGCACCGCGCCGGCCCCCGCCGCGACATTCCGCCAGGTGGCGAGCAGGGCCCGCAACTCGTTCTCCCGTGCGACGAAGGGGCCGCGCGGGCCGGGCGGCGGCGCGCCCGGCGCCTGCCCCCCCAGCACCCGGTGGGCGAGCAGCGGTTGCATGACGCCCTTCAGCGCCAGCTCGCCCAGCTCCGCGAAGCGGAAGGCATCCGCGGCGAGCCGGCGCGTCGCTTCGCTGACCACGAGCTGCCCGGAACCGGCCGCCTGCTGCAGGCGCGCGGCGATCGTCGTCGTCTCGCCGACCACCGCGGCCGGTTCGGCGTGGCGGCCGCTGCCGAGATCGCCCACCCCCACGCGGCCCGAATGCGCGCCGGCGCGCGCGGCGATCGGCGTGGCGAGCGCGAGCTCGCCAGCCAGGCGCCGGTTCAAGGCCGGCAGGGCGGCGAGCATGCCGAGGCCAGCGCGGATGGCGCGGGCGGCATCGTCTTCATGCGCGCGCGGGAAGCCGAAATGGGCGAGCACGGCATCGCCGATGTAGTGGCTGACCATGCCGCCACATGCTTCGACGGCGGCGATGCAGGCCTCCCGGAACCCCAGCAGCACGCGCCGCAGATCTTCCGGGTCGAGTTCCTGGGTCAGCCGCGTGGAGTCGACGATGTCGCAGAACAGGACGGTGAGCGGGCGCCGTTCGCCGGCGGCCGCGGCGCCGTCCCGCGGGGGCGCTGGCAGCGCCGAACCGCATCGGGCGCAGAAGCGGCTCCCCGAGGCATTCCCGAGGTTGCACGACGGGCAGACCTTCCTGTGCCGCGATGCCGTCACATCCGTGGGCCTCGCCTTGACGGCGCGAAGCATACCGCGCCGCGATGCGGCGCCGCAAAGCCCGGAATATGTCCGGACCGGCGGGCAGCGATGCAGGACGAGCGGCAAACGATTTCGTGACGATAGAGAAACTTTGTTGTAAGCAGGGCATCCCGGATTGCTCGTTGCGAGCCGCGGCATGGACCATGCGATGGACCATGCAGCGGCCTGATGCCGGTTCCGCCGGCGGAGGAGGTGGCCATGGCTGCCCTCAGGTTCCGGTGCCGCGAGGAGGCCGCCGAAGCGCGGCCGGTGATGGTGGACAGCGACATCGCGATCGCCGCCGTCGCCGCGGTGGTCAGCGGCCGGCAGACCGAGTTCGGCGTCATGGTGCTGCTCGACGATCCCGGCGAGGTGCCGGTGCCGCCATCGCTGCGCTTCGGCTACGGCGTCGATGCGGCGGATGGCAGCATCCTGCCGCCGCCCGCGCAGGGCGCGCTGTTCGGGCGGCCGGGACGCATCTTCGCCTCCGCCCGCCTCGACCTCAGGCCGTGGGATGGCGAGTCTCGCCTCGAGACGGTGGAGCGCGTGCTGGATGAGCTGGGCGCGGCGACGGCCGCGGGATGGCGGCTCCAGCCCGCGCCGCGCATGGCTCCGGCGCTCGATCGATCCGTCCATGCGTTGCGTGCGGCGCCCGAGGATCTGCCGGCCCCGTCGGAGCCGCGAGAAGCATTGCTGGACGGGCGCGATGTCCTCATCGGCGTGGTCGATTTCGGCTGCGACTTCGCCCATCCTGCCTTCCTGACCGCGGAAGGCCGGACCCGGCTGCGCCTGCTGTGGGACCAGAACGGCGCGGACGGGCAGGGCGAGGCGCGCGGCGGGCTGCCCGGACGCTTCTTCGACCAGCGGCTGATCCAGGCGGCGCTGTCGCAGCCCGACCCCTATGCGGCGCTCGGTTACCAGCCGATGGCGAATGCCTATGCGCCCTCGACGGCGGTGGCGGGGCAGCCGATCCATGGCACCCATGTGCTCGGCGTCGCGGCGGGGCGCGGGGTTGCGGGCTGCCCGGCCGGCGTTGCACCCGGCGCGGCGCTCGCCTTCGTGCATCTGCGCGCGGATGCCATCGTCGCCGATGGCGATGCGACCGATGTCTTCGACGGCGTCTGCTGCATTTTCGAAAGCGCCGGGCGCCGGCCCGCCGTGGTGAACCTCAGCATCGGCGACAATGGCGGGCCGCATGACGGCAGCACGCTGTTCGACCGCGCGCTGGACGCGCTGCTGCTGCGCCCCGGCCGCGTGATCACCGTCGCGGCGGGCAATGCGCGGAAGGCGCAGCGCCACGCCACCGGCACGGTCTCGCCACAGGGGACGAGCCTGCTGCAATGGCGCTTCGGCGCCGGGGACGAGACGCCGAACGTGCTGCGCATCTTCTGCGAGGGCGATGCGACGCACCCGCCGCTGCGCTGCGTGCTGACCGATCCCGATGCGAAGGAGACGCAGCTCGATCCCGGTACGACGGCCGGCGTCAGGATCACGCTCGACCGCGGCAAGCAGAAACTCGCGGGCATGGCCTATGCGGGGCTGTCGCCCTGCATGGAGCGACCGCCGCTGCAGCATATCGAGCTGCGCGTGCCGCCACGCGCCGAGGGCGAGGAGGAAGTCTGGAAGGTGGCCCTCCAACTCACCCGGAATACCGCCGAGCCCGCGCGCTTCGACGCCTGGGTGGAACGCGATGATCGGGCGCAGAAGGCGCAGTCGACCTTCGTGTCGCAACCTGGCGACGAGGATCGCGGATGCTCGCTCGGCTCGGTGGCCTGCGGGTTCAGGACGATCTGCGTCGGGGCTTATGACGCCACCGAACCGGGCGGCAAGCCTGCCGACTTCAGCTCGGCCGGACCCACTCGGGACAGGCGCGAGAAACCCGACATCGTCGCCCCAGGCATCGAGGTACGCGCGGCCTTCGCCGGCGGCGGGCGCCCGATGGCGGGAAGCGCCTTCATCAATCCGATGCGCGGCGTGATGCACGGCACGAGTGTCGCCGCGCCGCATGCGGCCGGCGTCGCGGCGCTGATGCTCCAGGCGAACCCGACACTCGATGGCGAGGCCATCCGGCAGGGCATGCGGGCGACGACGCAGCTTCCACCGCCGGTCG
Organism: Roseomonas sp.; assembly: GCA_041914265.1. Lineage (GTDB taxonomy): Bacteria > Pseudomonadota > Alphaproteobacteria > Acetobacterales > Acetobacteraceae > Neoroseomonas. The sequence goes on along the minus strand of JAYSDS010000064.1, from coordinate 20,538 downwards.
GGGCCGCGGCGGTTCGCCGCTGGGACCCGCGTCTCGGCTGCGGGCGGCTCGATGCGGCCGCCGCCACCGCCTGGGCGATGGCGAGGCCGCGGCCGTGAATCCGTCCGACGAGCCATGGGTCGGGGAGGGCGTCACGCCGCCGCCAGGCCGTTCGCCGCCGCTCGACCGTCCGATCAAGGTGACGATCTCCTACACGCATAGCTGCAACCTCGATTGCCGCGTCTGCTATGCGCGCTGCACGCGCGATCCCTCGCCGCGCGAGATCGGGGCCGCGACCTGGCTGCGCCTGATCGACGAACTGGTCGAGGCCGGCGTCATCTCGGTCATGTTCGAAGGCGGCGAACCGCTGCACCGCACCGATTTCCGGATCGTGCTGCGCCACGCCGCGCGCCGCGCCATGACGCGGCTGCGCACCAACGCGACGCTCATCGATGATGCGATGGCCGTGGGGCTGAAGCGCGATGGCCTGGGCGATGCGCTGGTCGATCTGCTTGGCGCACGGCCCGACACGCATGACGCGCTGACCGGCAGCGCAGGCAGCCATGCGCGCAGCATCGCGGGCATCCGCGCCCTGCGCGCGGCCGGCGTGCCGGTCACGATGCTGGTCATCATGAACCGCCGCAACGCCGCGGAGCTGCCGGCGCTGGTCGACCTCGCGCACGGGCTCGGCTGCGAGGCGATCGGCGTGCTGCGCCCCTATCCGCTCGGCCGCATGCGGGAGAACTGGGCGGCGCTGTCGCTCTCGCTCGCGGAGATGACGGCGGCGATCGGCGCGCTCGCGCCGCCGCCGGGGCTGAGGCTCATGCAGTCCTGGCATCCGAACGACGCCAATTGCTGCTGGCAGATGGCCGCGGTGAACGCGCATGGCGATTCCATCGGCTGCACCTACCTGCGCGAATACGTGCATTACGGCAACCTGGTCGCCACGCCCTTCCTCGAGACCTGGGAGCATCCGCTCTATCGCCGGCTGCGCGCGGGAGAGGTCGCGGCGTCCTGCGCGGGCTGCGCGCATACCCAGCATTCGCACGGCGGATGCCGGTCGACGGCCTATGCCTTCCATGGGCGCTGGGATGCGCCCGATCCCTTCGACAGCGGCCTCAACGATGGAGTGGACCTCCGTGTCCTGCCAGACCTCCCCGCCGCGGCTCCGGCGCATGCCGGGCCTGCGGCTGCGGCCGGTTCCTGAGCTCGGAACCTGCATCGCCTACACGCCGGCCGCGCCGCGGCTGCACCGGCTGAACGCGACCGCCTGGCTGGTGCTCGAACTGATGGATGGCCGGCCGCCCGAAGCGGTCGAGGCCGGCTTCCTGTCACGGACTTCCGCGCTGGCATCGCGGGCCGAGGCGCGGCGCCTGCTCGCCGCGGCGCAGGCGATGCTGCTGGCCGCGGGCATCGTCGAGAGCATGGATGAGGAGGAGGTGGTGCCATGACCGATCGGAACGACGCGCTGGATCTTGCCGCCTCGCTCCTCGCCGGCGGCATGCGGGTCCCGGAACCCGTGGTCGAGAGGCTGCGGTCGGAGGTGCGGTCGGGGGAGAATTTCCTGATCGGCGGCGGACAGGCGCAGCAGAACTTCATCGGCACCATCGTCATCGAATGGGGCTACGACGTGGCGCCGGACAAGGCCCAGGATTTCCGCAACTTCCTGCTGGCGAAGGAACCGACCATGAGCCAGGAATGCCCGGGCGGCGTGCATTACAGGGGCACCTATGCCGTCTGGTCCCAATCCGTCGCGCAGCTTGGACAGTACCGCACGGTCTGGGCCTTCGACAGCCTCGCCGACCTCGCGAAGGTCGAGCAGGCGGTGAGCGGCGCGACGATATTCGGCCAGTTGGTCCGCGAGCTCACGGCCTACCGCAGCGCGGCGGCGGGCGCGTCGCGCAGCCAGCAGATGTATCAGCCCGCGGCCGGCACGACACTGGCCTAGGGCATTCTTGCGATCGACCGGTGTCGAGCATGCAGGCAGACAGCACGGCGCAGGACGGCTCCCCCGCCACGGCGGACCAGGCGACGGCCGAGGAGGCGCGGATCGCGCATCTGCGGCGCATGCCGATCCTGCGCGATGCCGCGCCCGAGGCGTTGCGCCGTGCCGCCGCTGCCGCGACCTGGCGTCGCTGCCCGCCGGGGGCGATGATCCTGAACCTCGATGATCCCTCGCAGGATGTGTGGTTCGTCGTCGAGGGCGCGGTGCGCATCCAGGTCCGCACGCCGTCGGGCCGCGAGCTGATCCTTGCCGACATCAATGCCGGTGGCCTGTTCGGCGAGATCGCCGCGATCGACGGCGCGCCGCGGACCGCGGGCGCGACGGCGCTGGTCCGCTCGCTGCTCTGCGCCATTCCGGCGGCCGCCTTCCTCGATTGCGCCTGCAGCACGCCGGCGGCGTGCCTCGCCCTGCTGCGCACGGCGACGGCGATGCTGCGTCGGCAGTCGACGCGTCTGCTCGAACGGGAAACCCTGCCGGTGCGGCTACGGATCTATGCGGAGCTGCTGCGCCTGTCGCGCCCACGCCCACCGCGTCCGCCGCAGGTGGAGGCCGAGGCGCGCGTGGTCAGCCCGCCGCCGCGCCAGCATGTCCTCGCCGCGCGCATCGGCGCGCGGCGGGAGGCGGTGTCGCGCGAGCTCTCCGACCTCCTCCGGCGCGGGGTGATCGGCAAGGAACGCGGCGCGATCGTGATCCATCGGCCCGACATCCTGCGCCAGGCCGTGGAGGCGGAGCTCGAGGCCGAGGCGGGCCTGTGAGAGTTAGGCACCGGCGCGCCCGGCCCGGGATGGCGGCCGGACGCGCCATGCGGTGCCGCGGAGGATCGCCGTCGTCACGGCGCCGCCCTCAGCGGCCGTCGTCGAAGGTCTCCGTGTACACCACCTCGGCGCTCTCGCCGGAGCCGACATAGGTCGCGGTGCGCCGGCTGCGGCGCTGTGGCGCGATGGCGGCCGGCGACGGGATGATCCGCGCCGAGGTCTGCTCCATGTAGAAGACGCCGGCTTCCTCACCGCGGCCATCCCACATCGCGATGACCGGCGCCTTGTCCTGCACCACGGTGCCGAGGGCGCTGCGCGCGCGCGGATCGCTGGGCGAGACATAGAGGACCTCGGCGCTCTCGCCGCTGCCCGCGAAGATGGCAACACGGTCCTGCGCAAGGGCCGCACCGCTGAGCAGCACACCCGCGAGGATGGCGGACTGCGCCACATGCTGCATGCTCGTCATTGGAGTTCTCCCTCCCGACCCGGCGACCATTCGCCGCGGCGAGGAGGGCACCATGCGCGGGCGAGGCAGGCGGATTCGATGCCAACGCGCACAGTGGCGCGGGCGTTGCCGGCGGCCGCGTCGCGACTGTGCGCGATGCCACATCCGGCCCTGGCCCGAGGGGGTGGAAATGCGCCTCGCGGCGCATTTCCAGGCGTTGGCGTCAGCGCGCCAGCATGGTCTGCGGCAGCCAGGTCACGATGGCGGGGAAGACGGTGACAATGGCGACAGCGACCAGCATCAGGAAGAAGAAGGGCAGGGTGTAGCGCGTCACCTCGAAGATGCCCTTGCCGGTCAGCCCCTGCAGCACGAAGAGGTTGAAGCCGACCGGGGGCGTGATCTGCGCCATCTCCACCACCAGCACGATGAAGATGCCGAACCACACCAGGTCGAAGCCGGTGCCGTGGATGATCGGCAGCACCACCGAGACGGTCAGCACGATCATGCTGATGCCGTCGATGAAGCAGCCGAGGATCAGGTAGATCACCGTCAGGCAAAGGATGATCATGTAGGGGCTGAAGCCCTGCGCGCCGACCCAGGCCGCCATCGCCGCGGGAATGCCGGAATAGGCCATGGCCTGCGTCAGGAAGGCGGCGCCCGCGAGGATCAGGTTGATCATGCAGGACAGGCGCACCGCGCCCATCAGGCTGTCCCGGAAGGAGGACCAGGACAGCGATCCGCCCCAGGCCGACAGCACCAGCGCGCCGAACACGCCGAAGACCGCGGCTTCTGTCGCCGTCGCCCAGCCGAGATAGATGCTGCCCATCACGAAGCCGATCAGCAGCACCACGGGGATGAGCTGCCCGCTTTCCCGCAGCTTCTTGCCGAAGGACATGGGCGGGTCGGAAGGCGGCGTCTTGTCCGGGTTCAGCATCGACCACACGACGATGTAGCCGCTGAACAGCACCATCAGCATGATGCCCGGCAGCACGCCCGCGATGAAGAGGCGGACGATCGAGACCTCCGCCGCCACGCCGTAGACGATCATCACGATCGAGGGCGGGATCAGCAGGCCGAGCGTGCCGGCCCCGGCGAGCGAGCCGATCGCCATGGGCAGGTGGTAGCCGCGCTGGGTCAGTGCCGGCAGGGACATCTTGCCGATCGTCGCCGCCGTCGCCGCGGAGGAACCCGACACCGCCGCGAAGATGCCGCAGCCGATCACGTTCACATGCATCAGCCGCCCGGGCAGGCGCTGCACCCAGGGCGCGAGGCCGCGGAACATGTCCTCGGACAGTCGCGTCCGGAACAGGATCTCGCCCATCCAGATGAACAGGGGCAAGGCGGCGAGCGTCCAGGAGGCGAGCGACTGCCAGATCGCGGTGCCCATGACCTTCTCAGGCGGCATGGCCGGCATGCCGGGGACGAGCAGCGGCAGCACGACGATGCCGACCAGGCCCACCATCGCCAGGGCGATGCCGATCCAGATGCCGAGCCCGAGGAAGAGGAACAGGAAGCCGAGCAGCAGGAGGCCCGCCGAGGTCTGCGCGAGTTCCATCACAGTTCCTCCGCCGCGCGTTCGAGGGCGGACGCCTCCGCCGCCTGGCGATAGGAGGGCTTGCCCCCGGTCAGATGCGCCACGAGGTCGTCGATCAGGCAGACGGCCATCAGCGCCACGCCCGCGCCGACCATCGCCTGGGGTATCCAGAGCTTCCAGGCGACCGAACCCTGCGCGACATCGTCGAATTCGAAGCTGTCGGTGGCGAGGTCGATCATCGAATAGGCGAAGAACACGCAGAGCGCCGCGCTTGCTCCGAGGGCGACGGTTTCCATGACGAAGCGAGGAACGCCGGACAGCCGCCCGATGATCAGGTCGACGCGGATATGCGCCCCGTGCCGGAAGGCATAGGCGAGCGGCAACGTCGCCGAGGCCGCGACGGAGAAGGCCGTCAGGTCGTCGGCGCCCAGCACGGTGATGCCGAACTGCCGGCCGATGACCTGCGCGGCGATGATCGCTGCGATGGCCGCCAGGGCGATCCCGCCGCCGATGCCGCCGATCAGGTAGAGCGCATCGAGCGCGCGCCGTACGACCCTCACCGGAGGCTCCTCGAGGCAGGGCAGGGGGATGTCATCGCTCGATGCTCCGTGGTTCTGCAGGCTGGAAAGGGGGCGCGGCCGCCCCCTGAAGTGGCGGCGACGATCAGCGGCGGGTCTGGGTGTGTCAATCGGCCGTGCCCGCGCCGTCCCGTTGAGCCCCGGCAGGGGCGCCGTCAGGATGGGGGCCGCCTGCCCGGCGCTGGTGTGGTGCCGCCGGGGCGTCGGCCACGGGTCAGGCCGGTGGCTGCGGCGCCGGTGGCGTGGCCGCCCCCGTCGCCTCCAGCAGCGCCCGCAGATGGCCGGGCGGGATGCTGAGCTCCACGAAGGCCGCGTTGCCGCCGAGCCGCAGTCGCAGGGGCGTTCCGGCCTCGGCCGCCTGTTGCACCATATCCGTGGGGAAGGTCAGCAGCAGCGTCTCCACGAAGAGGCAACCGCCGGCGCCCTCGCAGCGGCTCTCTCGTGCGAGGGCCCGCAGCGGGACACTCTCACCCTGCCGGGTGGTGGCGCGTGCGAAGCCGGCCTGCTGGCGCGCATTGCTCACCACGACCAGGGCCCGATAGGCGAGCGATCCGGTCGCGCGCTCGCGCTCCGCACCGAAGCTGGTCACGATCATCGGCAGGCTGGATGCCGATCCGGTCTGCAGCCGCGGCGAGACCGTGTAGAGGATCGCCGGATTGGCCGGATCGTTCTGCACCTGGACGGAGGCGGGCCGCGTGGCCGCCACGCCACGGCCGAGGCCGCGCGCATCCAGGCTCGCCTGCGGGTCGAGGCTGCGGACGGCGTCGCGCACCTCGCCTTCCGGGGCGGCGCAGCCGGCCACGCCGATCAGCAGCAACAGGGCGGCGAGGCCGCGCGGAACATCATGCATGGGCAACCCGACCGCCAGGGATCGCCCCTTTGTAGGACGGCAGGCGCCCTTGGGCGAGATGCGCGCTGCTATGCCGTGTGCAGGATCCGCCGCGGGATGCGCGACAGCAGCTCGGCGCCCGTGCCGGTGACGATCACATTGTCGATCATGCGCACGCCGAGCCGTTCCTCCTCGATGAAGATCGGCGGCTCGATGGTCAGCACCATGCCTTCCTGCAGGATGGTGTTGCCGCCGCCGAAGAGGTTCACGGCCTCGCCCCAGGAGGGCGGGAAGCCGGGGGCGAGGCCGTAGCCCGAGGTGTGCAGCCGGTAGCGGTCGCAACCCGCCGCGGCGATGATGCGCTTCGCGGCGAGATGCGGTTCCTCGGAGATCACGCCGGGTCGGATCGCGGCGATCATCGCATCTCCGGCCTCGCGGATGATGTCGTGCAGCTCGGCGATGCGCGGCGGGACGGGACCGAGCTGGAACTGTCGCCCCAGCGTCGCGGTGTAGCGGCGGAAGGCGGCGCCGAGCTCGATGTTCCCGCCATCGCCGGCCCGCAGCCGCCGCGCCGTCGGCGCGCCATGCGGGTAGCAGAGCCGTTCGCCCGTCACGAGGTTCATGGTGCTGGCCGGCAGCCCGCAGCCGGAGGCGAGCAGCGCATGATGCGCGACGGCGGCGAGGTCGAGTTCGCTGCGGCCTTCCTCCGCTGCGGCGATGGTCGCTTGCAGCGCCGCATCCGCATGCGCGGCGGCCTGACGCACCAGGGCGAGTTCCGCCGGCGACTTCACCGCCTTGAGGTCGTGGATCAGGTTGGTTGGTTCCGCGACCAGGGCCGCGCCGAGCAGGTCGCGCAGCCGCGTGTAGTGCTGCGGGTGCAGGTAGTAGCCTGGCACTTCGATGCCGACGCGCTTCGAGAGCAGACCGAGGTCGCGCGCGATGCGAGCGAAGGCCTCAAGTGGATCCTCCGGTTCCGGCCCACCCCAGCCATGGATCTTGGTGAGCAACGAGTCCGCGCGCCATTCTGCGAGGTCCGAGGCGCGCGAGAGGAAGACCATCGGCTGGTCATCCGCGGCGAGGAAGACGCATTGGAAGGTCTGGAAGGATTTCGCCTCGCCGCCCGTCAGCCACAGGATCGAGACGGGATGGAACAGCACCATCCAGTCGAGCCCCGCCGACGCCACCGCCTGGCGCGCGCGGGCGAGGCGGTCGGCGAATTCCTCCGGCGTGAAGTCGTGCTTGGACATCGGCTGCTCCCGGCGCTGAAGCGGCCAGGCTAGGGAGGAAGCGGCCGCCGCGTCCAAGACCTTCAGCGCATGCGCTCCATGCGCCGATCGTTCAATCGGCGAGGGGCCGCACCGGCCAGCCATGCGCGGCGAGATCGGCGGCGACCTCGCGCATCGTCTCGATCAGCGGATCGAGGATGTCGGCACGCGGCGGATCCTCCGCGGTGACGAGGGAGAGCGTCCAGCTCACCCGCGGGCGAAAGGGCACGCCGGCCAGCTCGCCGCGTTCGGCCTCGGCTGCGAAGCCGCCGCGTGTCAGCATCGCGAAACCCGCACCGCTGCGCAGCAGGGCCCGCAGCATGGCGTGGTCGTCCACCTCGATGCGTGTCTCGGGCGGCGCGGTGCCCTCCAGCCAGGCGTCGAGCAGGCGGCGCGACGCATTGGCGCGGCTCGACAGGATCAGGGGCAGCCGCGCGAGATCGGCCGGCAGCACATGGCCCTTCTTCAGCACGGGGCTGCCCGGGCGGCCGACCAGGCAGACCTCCTCCTCGGCGAGCGGCAGGATGCGGAAGCCGCGCTGCGGCAGCGGGTCGTGCACGCAGGCGATGTCCGCCCGCCCGCGCACCAGCCATTCGTGCAGCGTGCCCGAGAAGCCGCCGAGCACGCGCAGCGACACTTCCGGATGGCGCGCCCGGAAGCGGGCCACGAGCGGCGGCAGCAGCCATTGTCCCGCGCCGGAGGGAATGGCGAGCGAGACGGTGCCGGTCAGCCCGCGCCGCGAGGACCGGATCTCCGCGCGTGCCTGTTCGAGCCCCCGGAACAACACCTGCGCGCGTTCCTGCAGCATCTCGCCGGCCTCCGTCAGCGCGACGCCATGGCCGGTGCGACGGAACAGCGGGCGGCCGAGATCCTCCTCCAGCTTGCGGATCTGGCGGCTGACCGCGGGCTGGGAGATGCGCAGGAACTCCGCCCCGCGGCTGTAGGAGCCGAATTCCGCGACGGTGCGGAAATAGTGCAGGGCGCGGATGTCCATCATATGACGAGTCTACGATCCGGTTATGTGAACCATGTCAATTATGCCTTGGACGCGCTGTCGCGGCCATTCCAATCTTGACCTGCGACAAGACGGGGACTGGTTGATGAAGTTCGGGCTGATGACGCAGATCCAGATGCCGCGGCCCTGGACGGAACGCACGGAGCGCGACGGCTTCCACAACTGCATCGGCCAGGCGGTGGCGGCGGAAGCGGCCGGCTTCGACCATTTCTGGATCACCGAGCAGCACTTCTTCATCGAGATCGGGCATTGCTCCGCCCCCGAGATGGTGCTCGCCGCCATCGCGCAGCAGACGAAGCGCATCCGGCTCGGCTTCTCGGTCATCCTGCTGCCGCTGCACAACCCCTTCAACGTCGCCGAGCGCGTCGGCACGCTCGATGTGCTGTCCGACGGGCGCTGCGATTTCGGCATCGGGCGCGGCACCTCGCGCTATGTCGTCGAGGGCCTTGGCGGCGATACCGAGAAGGGGCGCGGCCAGTCGAAGGAATCCATCGAGGCCGTGCTGCGCATGATGGAGAACGAGGTCTTCCCGGGCTTCAAGGGCGAGCATTACGACCTGCCCTCGCGCCACGTCGTGCCGCGCGTGCTGCAGCGCCCGCATCCGCCGGTCTGGGTCGCGGCCTCGACGCTCGAGACCTGGTCGCGCGCGGGCAACCAGGGCTTCGGCTGCATCGGCGTCACGCGCAACACGCCGGCCGAGACTGCGGCGAGCGTCGCCGCCTATCGCGAGGCGATCCGCAATCCCGACCTGTCGCAGCGCGTCGCGCGGGTGGTGAACGAGCAGACCGGCGTCTTCGCGATCGGCGCGGTCGATGCCGATGACCGCATCGGCCGCGACAAGGCCTGCGCCGCGGCGCGCTGGTACTATGGCGAGAACGATGCGGAGCTGAACAAGGTTCGTTTCCAGACCGATGGCGGCGTCGGCAAGGTGAACGACAAGATCGGCAAGCGCAGCAATGATGAGCTGATCGACGATGCCATGGCGATCGGCGGCAATCCGGATACGGTGTGCCGCCAGGTGGAGAAATGGGCCTCCATCGGCATCGACCAGATGATCTTCTTCCTCCAGGCTGGCCATGCGACGCATGACGAGGTCCTGCGCTCCATCGACCTGATCGGGGAGAAGGTGATCCCGCGCTTCGCGGACTGACAATTCCGAGGAAACCGGCACGGCTGTCACGGGCCGTCCGCACCAGGCCGGAAAGGCGGGCGGACAGGATGAGGGTAGGGCGATGAAGATGAGCAGGCGCGGCTTCGGCCGCCTGGCGACGGCTGGCGCACTCGGTGCGGCCGGCCCGATGGCGTTGGCGCGTGGCGCGGCGGCGCAGGCGCTGCCGAAGCTGAAGGTGTGGGGCGCCTCGGCGACGGTCGAGGCGTATCACGGCTTCCTCTTCCTCGGCATTCCGCTCGGCTTCTATCGGGAGCAGGGCGTCGACGTGGAATTCGGCACCGCCGCCGGGTCCTCGGCGACGTTGCAGCTCGTCGCCGCCGGCCAGGTGCAGCTCGGCTATGTCGGGATGGAGGTCGTGGCGCTCGCCAAGGCGCGCAACCCGACGCTGCCCGTCACCGCGGTCTATCTCCAGGATCGCGGCAACATCTATGAGGTCGTCGTCCCGCAGGACAGCGCGATCCAGAGCCTCGCCGACCTCAAGGGCAAGAGCATCGGCGTCGCGAACCTCGCCAGCGGCGCGATCCCCTCGCTGCGCGCTATGCTCGCCGGCGCCGGGCTGAACCCGGCGACCGATGTCAGCCTGGTGCCCGTGGGCAATGGCGCGGCGGCGGCGACGGCGCTGCGCGCGGGGCGCGTTCAGGCGCTGTCCCTGTTCCGCGCGCAGCATGCGCTGATCGAGACGCTCGGGATCAACCTGCGCTACTTCCAGCGCGACCAGCCGAGCGCGGTGATCATCGCCAACAGCAGCTACCTGCAGCAGAACCCTGCCGCGGTCACGGCCGCGCTGCGCGGTGTCGTCGCCGGATCGATCTTCGCCCAGCTCGCCCCGGAGGCGACGGTGCGCGAGCATTGGAAGATGTTCGGCCGCCCGACGGGCCTGTCCGAGGAAGAGGCGATGAGCCGGGCGAAGCATGTGCTGACGCGCTCCGCCGAACTCTGGCGCCGCTGGGACGATGCCGCGACGCCCTGGGGATCGATGGACCAGGGCATGTGGGACCGGTTGCAGGCCTTCATGGTGGAACAGCAGCTCATGGACCGCGCGATCGACAGCGCGACGCTCTTCTCGACCGGGCTGGTCCCGACGGTGAACCAGATGGACACGGCCTCCGTCGAACGGCGCGCGCGTGGCGCCTGATACTGCGGGCGGCGCGGCGCTCTCGATCCGCGATGTGGGCATGACCTACGGCGCCGGGGCCGGCGCCGTGGAAGCTCTTCAGGGCATCTCGCTGGACATCGCGCCCGGCGAGTTCATCGCCGTGGTCGGCCCCAGCGGCTGCGGCAAGTCGACGCTGCTGCGCCTCGTCACCGGCCTGCGCCGCCCCTCGCGCGGCGATATTCTGTTGCAGGGACAGCGCGTGGACGGCCCGCGCAACGATGTCGGCATCGTCTTCCAGAGCCCCGTGCTGTTCCCCTGGCGCAGCGTGCTCGACAACGTGCTGCTGCCGATCGAGGTGCTGAAGCTGCCGAAATCGCGTTACCGCGACCGGGCGATGGAACTGCTGGAGCTGGTCGGGCTCGGCCGCTTCGCGCGGCACTATCCAGCGCAGCTCTCGGGCGGGATGCAGCAGCGCGCGGCGATCGCCCGCGCGCTGGTGCATGACGCGCCGGTGCTGATCATGGACGAGCCCTTCGGCGCGCTCGATGCCATGACGCGCGAGACGATGAACCTCGAGCTGCAACGCATCTGGCAGGCGCAGCGCAAGACGGTGGTCTTCATCACCCATTCGATCGCCGAGGCGGTGTTTCTCGCCGACCGCATCGTGGTGATGTCGCCGCGTCCGGGACGCATCCTGGAAGTGATCGCCAATCCGATGCCGCGGCTGCGCAGCCTGGACGACATGCTGGCGCCGGCATTCTCCGAGATGGTGCGCCATGTGCGCGGCCTGCTCGGCGGGAAGGGAGCGGAGCTGTGAACGCGCTGCTGCGATGGATGCGCCGCCAGGCGGCGCCGCTGCTGGTCTTCGTCCTCTTCATCGGCGGGTGGGAAGCGATCATCCGCGCCTTCTCGGTGGAGAGCTTCCTGGTCCCCGCGCCATCCGCCGTGGTCGTCGCGCTGGTGCGCGGCTTCGCGGAGGGCAACTACCTCGGCCATGCCGCGATCACCGCCTTCCAGGCGGTCAGCGGCTTCCTGCTCGGCAGCGCGCTCGGCATCGCGATCGCGGTGCTGGTGGTGGTGTTCCCCTCGATGGAGCGGATCGTCTATCCGTACATCGTCGCGCTTCAGACGGTGCCGAAGGTCGCGGTCGCGCCGCTCATCGTGGTGTGGTTCGGCTTCGGGATGGAATCGAAGGTCATCATCGTCGCGCTGGTCTCGTTGTTCCCGGTGCTGGTGAATGTCATGGCGGGGCTGAAGTCGATCGACCAGGACCGCCTCGACCTGCTCGCCTCGCTCTCGGCCAGCCGGTGGCAGGTGCTGCGCTATCTCCGCTTCCCCAATGCGCTGCCTTTCCTCTTCGCGGGGCTGAACACGGCCATCGTCTTCGCCGTGATCGGCGCGATCGTGGGCGAGTTCGTGGGGTCGAACCGCGGCATCGGCTTCCTCATCCTGCAGGCGAATTTCTCGCTCGACATCGCGGCGGCCTTCGCGCTCTTCGTCGTGCTGTCGGTCATGGGCGTCGGGATGCACATGATCCTGCAGGCGATCCAGCGCCGGGCGCTGTTCTGGAACGCGACGGTGGAAGCGGGGCGGGAGCCGGTGCCCGATCCGCGATGACGATTGTGGGAAACCCGCGCGACCGCGCGACGTTGTGATGCCGGGCGCCAGGGGACGGCGCTCCGGGCCGTCGCCTTGGCTTCGATCCCCTGGGCGAGCAGCGCCTTACGTCGCGGCTGTCGACCCCCCGGTGTTACCTGAGGCACCGGGGGGCCGGTTCGCGGCGAGCAGCGCGATCACCTCCGCGTCGTCGAGCTGGTGGAAGTCCGCGTAGAAGCGGCTGATGCTGCCGAAGCGATGGGGTTCGGCGAGGCAGACGACCTCATCCGCCTCCTCGCGCAGCGCCGCGACCGCCTCCGGCGGCGCGACCGGCACCGCGAGCAGGAGCCGCGACGGCCCACGCCGTCGCAGCGCATGCAGCGCCGCCCGGGCCGTCGCCCCGGTGGCGAGCCCGTCATCCACGACGATCGCGGCCCGTCCCCGCGGGTCCAGCCGCTCCCGCCCGGCGAGGTAGCAGTGCCGGCGCCGCGCGATCTCCCGCAGCGCGGTCTCGCGCGTCGTGGCGACATAGGCATCGTCGGCCCCGGTCAGTCGCATGATGTCCGGGTTCAGCACCGTCTCGGCATCGTCGCCGTTCACCACGGCGCCGATGGCCAGTTCAGGCTGGCGCGGCGCGCCGAGCTTGCGCACCAGCACGAGGTCGAGCGGCGCGCCGAGTGCGGCCGCGATCGCCGCCGCGACCGGCACGCCGCCGCGCGGCAGGGCGTAGACCACGGGACGATCCAGCGTCAGGCCCAGCAGAAGCTGCGCCAGGCGACGCCCGGCGTCGTCGCGGTCGGCGAAGAGCGGCGCCTCAGGTCGCATGGCGCGCCGGCGGGCTGAGGTGGCGACGGAACCAGGTGGCGGCGAGCCGCGCCGCGTGCTCCAGCGTGCCGGTTTCCTCGAACAGATGCGTCGCGCCGGGAATCACCGCGAGTTCGGTCGGGCATCCCATGCGCAGGCGTGCATCGCGGTTGAGGGCGAGGACCTCGCGATCCTCGCTGCCCACGATGAGCAGCGTCGGCGCGGCGACGCGGCCGAGCAGGTGCGGCGCCGCGAGGTCGGGCCGGCCGCCGCGCGACACCACGGCGCGCACGGCCGGGTGCGACGCCGCCGCGCTCAACGCCGCCGCGGCGCCGGTGCTCGCGCCGAACAGGCCGATGGGCAGCGCTGCCGTGTCCGGCCGCGTGGAGACGAGGTCGATGCCCTGCGCCAGCCGCGCGGCGAGCAGGCCGATGTCGAACACGTTCATCCGGTCCCGCGCTTCGGCTTCCAGCAGCAGATCGAAGAGTAGCGTGGCGAGCCCGGCCTCGTGCAGCGCCGCTGCCACCAGGCGGTTGCGCGGGCTGAAGCGGCTCGACCCGCTGCCATGCGCGAAGACGACGATGCCGATTGGCGCAGGCGGCATGGTCAGCACACCCTCCAGCCCCAGGGGCGGGATGGCGACGATGTCCTGCCGGGGCGGCGCCGCATCGGCAGAGGGGGCAGGGGTCATCGCAGCCCTCCGGACGGGCCGCGCCGGTCGCCCGGTCCAGGCCCGAGATGGCAGGCTCCCCTTCTAGCCGATGTGACCGGCGCCGCGCATTGACCAGCGTCAAAGCGCCGCTGGCGGCCTTCACCGCGCCGTGTTCCGGCCAAGGAAACGGCATGTCCGGCGCATCCCGGGCACGCGATTGCCGCATCGCTGGGCAAGGGCGGCGCGATGCCGGAGGAAGTGGCATTGGCGGGCGGATTTGCGGGTTGCCGCGGTGCCGCCGCCGCTTAGCATCGCCGCTTGCGCAAGCGGAGGGTGATCATGAGCACGACCGTCGCCACGAACCTGCCGGTGCTGGACCTCGCACCCTACATGGCCGGGGAGCCGGGTGCCGCCGAGAAGGCCGCGGCGCAGCTCCGCGAGATCAACGAGACCATCGGCTTCATGACCATCATCGGCCATGGCGTCCCGGCCGAGCTGACCGAGGCGACCTTCGAACAGGCCGCGCGCTTCCATGCCCAGCCGATCGAGGACAAGCTCGCCGTCAAGGTGAACCTGCAGATGCAGGGCTACCTGCCGATGCGCGGCAGCACGACCCGCACCTCCACCCTGTCCACCGGCAACAAGCCGAACGAGAACGAAGCCTTCTTCATCAAGCGCGTGGTCGGCGAGGAGGGCGACAATGACGGCCGCTGGCCGGCCGACCTCCCCGGCTTTCGCGAGGTGGCGCTGAAATACTACGACGCGATGGACGACCTCGCGCAGAAGCTGATGCCGCTCTATGCGCTGGCGCTCGGCCTGCCGGCCGACTACTTCGCCGACAAGTGCGAGAAGCCGCTCACCGGGCTGCGGCTCACGCATTACCCGCCGGTCGCCTATGGCGCCAACCAGTACGGCATCGCGCCGCATTCGGATTCCAGCTTCATCACGCTGCTCGCGCAGAACAAGGTGCCGGGCCTGCAGGTGAAGACGCTCGAGGGCGATTGGATCGATGCCGAGGTCATCCCGAACAGCTTCGTCGTGAACACCGGCGACGTGCTGCATCGCTGGACCAACGGGCGCTTCCTGTCGACGCCGCACCGCGCCTTCAACACCTCGCAGAGTGCGCGCTACGCCATTCCCTTCTTCTTCCACCCCAACCCGGACACGCTGATCGACTGCCTGCCGGGCTGCGAGGTGCCGGGCGAGGCGCCGCGCTTCCCCGCCATGACCACCGAGGAATACATGGCCTGGTTCCGTGGCCGGAACTACGACCATGTCCGCAAGGAGAAGGGCGAAGCCCCGGAACAGGCAGCACCCGCCACCGCGGCGGAATAGAGCGACAGGCTACCGGCGGGGCAGCGGCCCCCGCCCAAGAACGACAACGCGACGCACGGCTTTCTCCTCATCCGACGACAAGGAGTAGTGCCTGATGAGTTTGCGCCGCCTGGCCGGGGCCCTCGCCCTCGCCCCGATGCTTCTTGCTGCCATGCCGGGTGGTGGAGCGCAGGCGCAGGACCGGGTCCTTCGGGTCTCGCTCAACACCGAGCTGCAGGTCCTCGACCCGATCATCACCACCATCAACGCGACCCGCGTCTTCGCCTACATGGTGTACGACACGCTGGTCGGCATCGATGCGGAGGGCAACTACCATCCGCAGATGCTCGAAGGCTGGCAGGTCAGCGACGACCGACTGACCTGGACCTTCACCCTGCGCGAGGGGCTGGAGTTCAGCGACGGCAATCCGGTCACCGCCGAAGATGCCGTCGCCTCCATCCGCCGCTGGTCGCAGCGCGAGGCGCTGGGCCGGCTGATGATGGACGCCGCCGAGGGCTTCCGCATCATCGATGCCCGCCGCTTCGAGCTGAAGCTGAAGCGCCCCTTCGCCTTCGTCATCGAGGCGCTGGGCAAGCCGGGCCACCAGATCCCGGTCATCATGCCCGCACGCCTGGCGTCCCTGCCGGCCAGCGCGGCCGTGCCCGAGGTGGTCGGCTCCGGCCCCTTCCTGTTCCGCCGCAACGAATGGCGGCCCGGCGACCGCGCCATCTTCGACCGCAACCCCCGCTACCGCCCGCGCAGCGAACCGGCGAGCGGCCTCGCCGGCGGCAAGGTCGTGCGCATGGACCGGGTGGAACTGCTCAGCGTCTCCGACCAGGCGACGCGCGCGGCGGCGCTGCGCACCGGCGAGCTCGACTATCTGGAAATCGTGCCGGGCGACTACGTCGCGCCGCTGCGCCGCGACCGGAACATCACCATTCCGCAGCTCAGCGGCCTCGGCCAGATCATGTCGATCATCAACGTCAACCATGCGCAGCCGCCCTTCAACGACGTGCGCATCCGCCGCGCGCTGCAGGTCGCGATTGTGCAGGAGGACGTGATGGCTTCGCTCGGCCTGCCGCGCGACATGTACATGAACGACTGCCGTTCGATGTTCATGTGCGACGCGCCGGGCACGACCGCGGCGGGCACCGAGATCTTCCGGCGCACCGGACCCGAGGTCGCGCAGCAGATGCTGCGCGAGGCGGGCTACAACAATGAACCGGTCGTCCTGTTGCATGCCGAGAGCTCGGCCATCCTGAATCCGACCGGCCTCGTCATCGCGGATCAGCTCCGTCGCGCCGGCTTCAATGTCGATGTCCGCACGTCGGATTACGCGACGGTGGCACAGCGGCGCTTCAACCGCGGCCCGGTGGATCAGGGCGGTTGGTCCGTGGTGCCGCTGATCTGGAACGGCATCGACCTGGTGAACCCGCTGTCCAATCCGGGCACCTCCTACAACTGCGCCGACTATTTCGGCTGGTACTGCGACGAGGAGACCACCGGTCTACTGCGCCAGATGTCGGAGGCGGCAACACCGGAGGCGCGACGGGACGTCGCCGACAAGCTTCAGATCGCCTTCCATCGCAATGTGAACTGGGTGTTCGGCGGCCAGTTCCAGGGGCCGCCGGCCTTCCGGTCGAACCTGCAAGGCTGGGTACCCTTCGCCTTCCCGGTCTTCTGGAACATCGAGCGGCGCTGAAGGTTCGTTTGAGTTGCCGGGTGCCGGCCCGCACCCGGCCGCCCGGCGACGATACGCTGCATGGGGTGGCCGGATGGGACCGGTCCCGGGGACACGGGCGCGCGCCGTTCGGTGCGTGCCCGAACGGCCTCCGGGCGCGCCGGGCGGCCGGGGGCACTAGGCGCCGCGGGCGTGTCGGGCTACGCCGCCCTCCTGTCGCACTTGCCTGGAGACGCTCCCATGCCGACCCGCGAAGGCGCCCTCGCGCGCGCCGCCACCTTCTTCGACGATGGCGGCTTCAAGTCGCTGCTCTCCGACCTCGTCGCCATTCCCTCCACGGCGCAGGAGGAAGGCCGGGAGGCCGATCTCGACCACTACCTCAACGGCGCGATCCGCCCGTGGCTCGAACGCCTCGGTTTCGAGGTGAAGGTGCGCCCCAACCCGGTGGCCGGCTTCGGTCCCATTCTCACCGGCATCCGCATCGAGGATCCGTCGCGGCCGACCGTGCTGCTCTATGGCCACGGCGACACCGTGCGCGGGCTGGAGGACCAGTGGCGCGCGGGCCTCGAACCCTGGAAGCTGATCGAGGAAGGCGACCGCTGGTACGGCCGCGGCACCGCGGACAACAAGGGGCAGCACGCGCTGAACATCGCTGCCCTCGAAGCCGTCATCGCCGAGCGCGGCGGCAAGCTCGGCTTCAACGTGAAGCTGGTGCTGGAGATGGCCGAGGAACGCGGCTCCACCGGTCTGCGCGACTTCGTCGCGGCGAACGCCGAGGAACTCGCGGCCGATGTGCTGATCGCCTCCGACGGTCCCCGCGTCGAACCCGGCATCCCGACCATCGCCACCGGCACGCGCGGCACCTTCCACTTCGACCTGGTGCTGAAGCTGCGCCCGGGCGGGGTGCATTCGGGCCATTGGGGCGGGCTGACGCGCGACCCGGCGATCCTGCTCGCCCATGCGCTGACCACCATGATGGACCGTAACGGCAAGGTGCTGGTTCGTGGCATCCTGCCGCCCGCCCTGCCCAATTCCGTTCGCGCCGTGCTCGATGGCTGCCCGGTCGGCGGTGGCGACGGGGCCGCGACGATCGACGAGGGCTGGGGCGAGCCCGGCCTCAGCGCCGCCGAGAAGATCTATGGCTGGAACAGCCTGATCGTGCTGGCGATGATCTCCGGCCGGCCCGAGAATCCGGTGAACGCGGTGGCCCCGGAAGCGCGCGCCCACATGCAGGTGCGCTACACGGTGGACAGCGACCCGTCGACCTTCGCCAAGGCGGTGCGCGACCACCTCGACGCCCATGGCTTCCAGGACATCGCGGTGGAGAAGGCCGGGCTGCGCATGCCGGCATCCCGCACCGATCCCGATCATCCCTGGGTGCGCTGGGCGCAGGCCTCGATGCAGCAGTCGCTGGGCAAGAAGGTGCAGATCATCCCGAATTCCTCGGGCGGCCTGCCGGGCGACGTCTTCGTCGACCACCTGCATGTCCCGCTGGTCTGGGTGCCGCACAGCTACAATGGCTGCAAGCAGCATGGGCCGGATGAGCACTACCTGATTGCCCCGGCGCGCGAAGGCATCCTCGCCTTCGCCGGAATGTGGTGGGACCTGGGCGAGAAAGGGACGCCCTGACCACGATCGGGTTACGCTTCCTCACCCTCCTTGTGCGGTGGCGCAATGTCGCCGTTACACGCAGGGGTCAGTTTCCTCACAGCGGCGTAAGGCCGCGGAGAGAAAGGACCTTGAGGATGCGTAAGACGAAGATCACGGCCCTCGCAGCAGCCATGGTGGCGGGCAGCATGACCCTCGCCATGGCGCAGCCGGCCCCGGGCACCCCGCCGGCCCCGCCCCCGGGCGGCGGCCCGGGCATGGCTGGCCCCGGCATGCCCGGCCCCGGTCCGGGCCGTGGTCCCCATCACGGCCCGCGTGGCGCCGGTGGCTTCCTGTTGGGCGAGGCCTTCGCCCGCGCCGACACCAACAATGACGGTCGGGTGAGCCGCGAGGAGGCCATCACCTGGCTGCAGGCCCGCTTCGCGGAAGTGGACGCCAACAAGGACGGCAGCGTGACGATCGAGGAAGTGACGGCCTATGTCGAGGCGCAGCGCCCCGAAGGCCGCCGCCCGATGGCCGGCCCGGCGCGCGAGCACATGCAGCAGCGCGGCGCCGCCATCTTCCGCTTCGTCGACGTGAACGGAGACGGCAAGGTCACCTTCGAGGAGCTGCGGCCCTTCGCCGAGGCGGCCTTCCGCGCCGCCGACCAGAACGGCGACGGCGCCCTGTCGCGCGACGAGGTGCGTGGTCGCCCTGGCCCGGGTCGCGGTGGCCCGCCGCCGCCGGCGCCGGCCCAGCCGCGCTGACCATTCGATGCCGCCGCGGTGCGCCGCGGCGGCATCTGCCGCGCGGCGATGGACGGAATACGCCATCCGACGGTCGCCGCGCCTTTGGGCTGGAGAGGGACGCCGTTCCTCTCCGAACCAGGTGCCGTGCACCTTGGACCGCCGGCGCCTGGCGCCACGGACATGCCGCTCCCGCAGAATGCTCGACGTGACGGCGGCGCCACGGCCGTCCGGTCGGAGAACCGCGGCGTGCATCGCAGGGCGACGTCGCGCCCCGGCATGACCCGCCGTCGGACGCAAACCGCAATGCGGCGCAAGCACTGTCGCGACAGAGGCTGCCGCGTCAATCGGATAAGTGAAGAAGTGGATGGTGGGCGCGACAGGGATTGAACCTGTGACCCTTCGCGTGTGAAGCGAATGCTCTCCCGCTGAGCTACGCGCCCATCCAGCAGGGAGCGCGGAAATAGAAGCCCGGGCTGGGGGTGTCAAGCGGCTGCCCCTTGTTCCTATCGCCGGACACGCCATTCTCTTCATCATGACGCCGCGCCTCGCCGCAGCCCTGCTGGCCGGTGCCGCCCTCGTGGGCGGGGCCGCCGGCGCGCGCGCCAATCCGGTCGAGGCCGAATACACCGTCACGCAATCCGGCCTGCCGGTCATGGACGTGACCCTCGCGATCCAGCTCACCGAGGCATCCTACCGGCTCGCCAGCATCTCCCGCGCCCGCGGCCTTGCGCGGCTCTTCCTGCCAGCGGAGCAGCGGGCCGAGGTGCAGGGCGGGCTTTCGGGTCGGGAAGTGCAGCCCCTGCGCTACATGGCGGAAGGCAATTGGCGCAGCGGCACGCGGCGTACGGTGATGGAGTATCTCGGCGGCACACCGCGACTCGCGGTGCTGGAACCGCCCGAAGGCCCCGACCGCATTCCCGTCTCGCCGGACCAGATGCGCGGCACCATCGACACGCTCTCCGCCCTGGTGCGGCTGTCGCTCGACACCGCGGCGACCGGGCGTTGCGACCTCACCGGCGCCGTGTTCGACGGCCGCAGGCGGCTGGAATGGAGTTCGCGCACGCTGGGGACCACCGCGATCCCGGTGGCGGCGGGGCAGCCCGCCGCGCCGGCGCTGCGCTGCCGGCTGGAAAGCCGCCTGGTCGCAGGCTTCCGTCGCGATGACGACCCGGCCCAGGCCGGGCGGCCGCGTGAGGCGGAGGCCTGGGTCGCCCTGTTCGGCGCCGGCCTGCCGCCGCTGCCGGTGAGGGTCGAGTTCCCGGCGACCTTCTGGGGCGCGATGCGGCTCGACCTGGTGCGGATGGGACGGGCGGGGCAGTAGCGCGCCTGCTAACGGTTTCCAAAGGCCTTGCTGAAGACTGGCGTGGTTGCGCTGGTGACGGGGGGGGGGGGGGGGGGCCCCCCCCCCGGGCCCCCCCCCCCCCGGGGCGGGGGGCGGCCGAGCCCCCGGGCCTGGGGGTGGGGGCCGAGCGGCGGGCGGCCC
>JAYSDS010000063.1:0-32355 GCA_041914265.1 Roseomonas sp. | reverse complement strand
CTACCCAGGTTCACCGCGGTGGCCGCCTCCTACACCACGTCTGGGGGCACGACCCCTCCAAGCCACCCCGCCAAGTGCTTGGAGCACTTGGAACGCAGCCTTTTGGTGCCCGGCGCAACACCCATTCTGAGTCCTTGCGGCGCCTTTTGTGCGCAAGAGCGCATCTCGGCATCATTCCGACAGGCGGACGCAGTGTCAGAAGGAGGTTTGCAAAGGCCTTTCGGCCTTTGCTGGGGGGGCGGGGAGGGACAAAGCCCTTCCCCAGCCTACGCGGCCTCACCGTCGCGCCGATGGGCCCACGTCCCGTGCCGGTTCCGTCATCGCCTGATCGGCGCGGTGCCTCTGCCGGACATCAGCGCGGCGCGCGCCCGACATGCGAGCCGTCTCTCTCCGCTGCCCTTGCCGAAAGGCGGCCTCGAGCATCGGACGGGTTTCGGCAAGCACCTGCGCGTCCACTTCCCGCAGCAGCTTCATGAATGTGCTGGCGGCACTGGAGAGGGAGCGTCCGCGCACCTGGATGATGCCGAAGTTCGTCTTGGCCCACGGCTCTTGCCATGGCAGCACGACGATCTCCCCGGTTCGCAGCGCCAGTTGGACCACGGGCATCGTCGCCACGCCCACGGCATCCGAGGCGAGCATCACCTGCAACGAGGCGGTCGGGCTTTCGTGAATCAGGGCGGGAAAGGCCGGGTGCACGGCGCCGTCGGCGCGCGCGGCCTCACGGGCCTTGGCGAAGATGGCCACGAGCCATTTCGGCACCTTGCCCAGGAAGACGAACGGAAATCCGAGAATCTCGGCGAGCATCACTTCGCTCCGCTTCGCCAGGAGATGGCCGGAGCGGGCGACGAAGAAGCAGGGATGCTGCTGCAGCGGCTCGACGATGAGGTCGGAGGTGTCGCGCTCGAGAGCGGAGAGATCGAGGATGCCGAGTTCGGCTTCCCGCTCGCGCACGGCGTGCAGGACATCGAACCAGTTCATCGATGCGATGTTCATCCGGATCTCGGGCTGGCGCGCCAGCATCATCGCCGCGGCCGTGAGCACGCTGGTCTCCGCCGCGATGCCGCCGGCGGCGATGCGCAGATCCATCGTCTGCTGGCCACGCGTTTCCGTCAGCGAACGCTCGAGCCCGCGCACACGAACGAGAATGTCATGCGCATCGGCAGAAAGGGCCCGGCAGAGATCGGTTGGTTCGGCCCGTCCGTGATGGCGAAGGAACAGCATGCCGCCGAGGCGGTGCTCCAGGTCGGCGAGCCGCCGTGACAGGACCGGTTGCCCCAGGCCGAGGGCGCGGGCCCCGCGAGCCAGGTTGCCATGCGACAGAATGGCCTCGACCAGTTCCAAGTCGCGGACTTCCAACATTTGTCGATTCCGCAACAGAAGATTGTCGAATCAACAATAGCCATTTCGGTCTCGACAAGGAAGAAAGGAGTCACCCCTCGAGGCGACCCGTTATTCGGGATTGGAAGGCATGCGCGACAACGGCCAGCCCGCATTGCAGCAAGATGCGCTGATCGGCATGCGATGGATTCCCGGCGGCACTTTCCTGATGGGCTCCGACGTTCATTATCCGGAGGAAGCGCCGCAACACCGTGTCCGCGTCGATGCCTTCTGGATGGACGAGACGACGGTGACGAATGCGCAGTTTGCGGCGTTCGCCGAGGCCACGGGCTACGTCACGGTCGCCGAGCGGCCACTCGACCCTGCGCAGTATGTCGGCGCGAGGGCCGAGAACCTGCAGCCGGGCGCGCTGGTCTTTCACATGACCGAAGGGCCTGTCGATACGCGCGACATCTCCAACTGGTGGCGCTGGACGCCCGGCGCTTCCTGGCATGCGCCTGAGGGGCCAGGCAGCACGCTTGAGGGGCGCGGGAACCACCCGGTGGTCCAGATCGCCTACGAGGATGCGGAGGCCTATGCCGCATGGGCCGGCAAGTCCCTGCCCACCGAAGCGGAGTGGGAGTTCGCCGCGCGCGGCGGCCTCGACGGCAAGGAATTCGCGTGGGGCGACGAGCTTGCGCCCGGCGGCGTGCACCTCGCCAATACCTGGCAGGGGCCCTTTCCGTGGCGGAACTTCCGCACCGATGGGTTCGAGGGGGCCTGCCCGGTCCGCGCCTTCCCCGCCAATCCCTACGGCCTCCACGAGGTCTGCGGGAATGTGTGGGAATGGACGACGGACTGGTGGGGCACGAAGCACGGCGCCGATCCCGGCAAGCCCTGCTGCACACCGGCCAATCCGCGCGGTCCCGCCATCGACGCGTCCTACGATCCCGCCCAGCCCCGCATCCGCATCCCGCGGAAGGTGGTCAAGGGTGGGTCCTTCCTCTGCGCCTCATCCTACTGCCGTCGCTACCGGCCTGCCGCGCGCCACGCACAGATGGTCGACACCGGGATGAGCCATATCGGCTTCCGCTGCATTCATCGGGATCTCGTCCGCGACTGATCTAACCCTGAGGGAGCGCTGACCATGTCATGCAAGAACTCGCGTCGCGATCTGCTGCTCGGCGGCTGCGCGTGGGCGGCGGCTACCGCCCTGGGTGCCCCGGCTGCGCGGGCGCAGCAGGCGCGCACGCCTGCTGCGGCGGCGAATGCGGCGGCTGCCGCGACCACGGCCGGCCGACGCCAGCCGAATATCCTCTTCATCATGGCCGACGACGTGGGCTGGTTCAACATCAACGCCTACAACCGCGGCATCATGAACACCTCGACGCCGAACCTCGACAAGCTGGCGGCCGAGGGGATGCTGTTCACCGACTACTACGCCGAAGCCTCCTGCACCGCCGGCCGCGCCAACTTCATCACCGGCGAGCTGCCGATCCGCACCGGCCTCACCACGGTCGGCCAGGCCGGCGCGACGGTGGGCATGCCCGCCCAGGCCCCGACCATCGCGACCGCGCTGAAGTCGATGGGCTACGCAACCGCGCAGTTCGGCAAGAACCACCTTGGCGACCGCAACGAGTATCTGCCGACCATCCATGGCTTCGACGAGTTCTTCGGCTACCTCTACCATCTCGACGCCATGGAGGATCCGTTCTGGTTCTCCTACCCGCAGGAGCTGCGGGATCGCGTCGGGCCGCGCAACCTGGTCCGCTCCTTCGCGACCAATGTCGACGACCCGACCGAACAGCCGCGCTGGGGCAGGATCGGCAAGCAGCGCATCGTCGACGAAGGGCCGCTGCCGCCGCGCCCGATGGATGGCATCCGCTACAACATGCAGACCTTCGACGAGGTCATCACGGAGAACGTCAAGGACTTCATCGACCGCTCCGTGCAGGCGAACAAGCCGTTCTTCGTCTGGATGAATCCGACGCGCATGCATGTCATCACCCACCTCTCGCCGCACTACCAGAGCCTGCGGAACGGCCAGAACGGCTGGTACGAGGAAGAGGCGGGGATGAAGCAGCTCGACGACAATGTCGGCGCGGTGATGGAGCATCTGCGCCGGCAGGGTCTCGACGACAACACCATCGTCGTCTTCACCACCGACAACGGCGCGGAGAACTTCACCTGGCCGGATGGCGGCAACACGCCCTTCGCCGGCGGCAAGGGCACGGGGCTCGAAGGCGGCTTCCGTGTGCCCTGCATCGCCCGTTGGCCGAACCGCATCCCGGCCGGCAAGGTCGAGAACGGCATCATGTCCGGCCTCGACTGGTTCCCGACCTTCGTCAGCATCGCCGGCAACCCGGACATCAAGGCGGAGCTGCGCCAGGGCAAGGATCTCGGCGGCACGACCTTCAAGGTGCATCTCGACGGCTATGACCAGACGCCGCTGATCACCGGCCGCGGGCCGAGCAACCGCAACGAGATCTTCTACTTCACGCAGACGCAGCTCGCCGCGGTGCGCATCGGCGACTACAAGTACCGCTTCCTCGACCAGCCGACTGGCTGGCTGGGCGCGACGGTGGCGCTCGACTGGCCGATGATCACCAATCTGCGTCTCGACCCCTTCGAGCGGATGGGCATGCCGAACGGGGCCAATGGCTCGCTGAACTTCTATCAGTTCTACGTCCACGAATTCTGGCGCTTCGTCTTCGTGCAGCAGGAGGTGGGGCGCTACGCGCAGACCTTCATCGAGTTCCCGCCGATGCAGACGGCGGCTTCCTTCAACATGGAAGCGGTGAAGGAGAATGTGGAGGCTGCGATCCAGCGCGCACGACGCTTGACGCAGTGACGGGCCGCGCCACCCGGGCTTCCGGCTTCGGGTGGCGTGCCCACGGAGTGGTGCCGCACCGAGGAAGGATGAGATGACGATCGAGTTTCCGCGCCTGAGCCGCCGCGAGGCGCTGATCGCCGGCGGCGGAGCCCTGATATTCCCCGTCCGGGCCAAGGCCCAGGGCGACAATCCCTTGCCCTCCTGGCGCGATGGTCCGCGCAGGCAGGCGCTGCTCGACGTCGTGGCCGCGGTGACGACCGAAGGCGGCCCCGACTTCGTACCTCCGCATCTGCGCATCGCGACCTTCGACAATGACGGCACGCTCTGGGTCGAGCAGCCGATGTACACGCAGTTCCTCTTCGTCCTCGCACGCATCCGCGAACTGGCGCCGCAGAACCCGTCCTGGCAGTCGGATCCGGTCTTCAAGGCGGCGCTTGAGGGAGACATGCGCGCCCTGATGGCTGACGGCATGCCGGGCTTGGTGAAGCTTGCCGGCGCGGCACTGGCGGGGACGAGTCCCGACGATTTCTTCGATATCGCTGGGGGGTGGCTGGCCCAGGCGCGCGACGGGCGCTGGCACAGGCCCTTCACCGAGCTGGTCTACCAGCCGATGCTCGAGGTCCTGTCCTTCCTGCGTGCCAAGGGCTTCGCCACCTTCATCGTGACCGGCGGCGGGGTGGAGTTCGTGCGGGTCTTCTCCGAGCGCGTCTATGGCGTGCCGCGGCACCAGGTGATCGGCTCGACCTTCGCGCTGAAGCCAGGCGAGCGGGATGGGCGCATCACCCTTACACGCGAACCGCAGATCGATTTCGTCGATGACGGACCGGGCAAGCCGGTCGGCATCGCACGCCATATTGGCCGCCGTCCCATCATCGCCTTCGGCAATTCCGACGGCGACTATGAGATGCTGCGCTACACGACCGAAGGGGAAGGGCGGCGCTTCGGCATGATCGTGCACCACGACGATGCCGAGCGCGAATATGCCTATGACCGCGACAGCCATATCGGCCATCTGGCCAAGGCCCTGGACGAGGCACCGCAACGGGGTTGGCAGGTGATCTCCATGAAGGACGACTGGGCGCGGATCTTTCCCTGATACCGTCCGCCTTGCCGATAACCTTGTCATCGGCAACGGGAACGGTATGGCGCGCGGGATTGGTGGGGCGGCCACGCGCGAAAGAAAGGCCGATACCGGGGCGGCCGAAAGGCTGGACGGTATGAGAAGGCCGGCATGCAGCGTTCCAGTGTCGGGAAGCTGGCCTAGGAACCGGCACGCAGCCGACGCGCGATGATCCTGCCCGTCAGCGGCACCGTCAGATCGTAGTGGTCGGTCTGCGTCACATCGACGATCTGCCGGGGACGGAATGCCGCGATGTTCGTCCCGCCGCGATGGCGCAGGCTGTCATAGACGATGCCCGCGAGCCCCTCTGCCCGAACGGCTTCCCCGAACACCTGGGAGGCAGCATGGCTGGCGCTGTCATAGAGCGCCGCCCGGTGATGCGATGGGCCGCGGATGTCGCGGTAGTCATGCCCCAGCAGCCGGCAGGAATAACAGCGGAAGGTGCGGCGCTCCTCGATCCTGCCGCGAGCCACGGCCTCGCGGCGGAGATGATGCGCCACTTCCGCGACGGCGGTCGTCACCGCCGCCGCGGCATACCAGGCGCCGAGAGCCGGCCCGTTGAAGCGGGAACCGGCCGGGGCGGCATGGAGGAATGACGCCATCACGACGCTGGCGTTCGGCGTGCCGTAGACCCACTGGTCCCTCGGCAATCGCGCGAGGCGTTCGGCGACGAGACGGTCATTCGTCCAGCCTTCGAGTTCCATCACCGCTTCCAGATCGGCCGCGGTCGCCACCGTCTCGAAGGCGGCGATCGGGGGAAATCGCGATGGAATGAGCCGCCAGGCCGGGGAGGGCGCCTCGCAGAGGAGATCGTCGCTCAAACGAAGACGATGTCCTCGTCGGAAAGCGGCGATGCCGCCGCGTCGGCGGCATTGGGCGGCATGAAGAGCCCACCGCGTGCCGCGTCCAGGAAGCGCCGCACCAGCATCAGCCCGTCCTGGGTGCCGCTCACGACCAACGCCATGGGCGGCTGGCCACCGAAGGGAAGCGCGGCATGGGGGTCGCGCAGCCAGCGGACACCTTCCGCATCCGAGGCGAAGAGGATGCGCAGCGCCTTGTGGACGCCGAGCAGGGCGGAAATGCGCAGAAGGGTATCGGTCGGCAGGGTCAGATCGTCGCCGTCGCGGGCTGCCTTCACCCAGCCATAGTAGGTCGAGCGCGAGGGCAGCCCCAGGACCAGGAGCCTCTCATCCTGTGTCAGGGCCCAGAGATCGGCGATGGCGATGAAGGTGCGCATCGCGGGACCGCTCAGACGGCGCCGGTTGGCCGAGGTGAAGCGGGAGGCATCGAGTGGCGTGGGCGCGACCGCCGACGCCTGGTCAGGCAACCGAGCGTAGCTCATAGCAAGATCTCCGGATCAGGACTTAATGTCCGGATCCGGACTCGTCAAGGGGATCGTTCCTATCACCACACGATATCGCCCGCCGTCAGTGTTCCGTCCGACATGACGGAGAACTCGATCCAGACGCGGAATTCGACCGTGGCCAGGTCGGCATCGGCATTGACCTCGAGATAGCCTCCCGCTCCGAGCGCATCCTGCAGGAAGCGAGCCTGGCCGGCCGTCGTGAAGGCACCGCCCTCCTCGATGAAGGAATCCCCTGCCCAGCCACCGAACGCCGCCGCCATGCCGGACAGGTCGACCTTGTCGATGCCGAGCTCGAAGCCAAGGATGAAGTCCAGGCTGTCCCAGGCGCCTTCGGAAAGGGCGCGGTAGACGAAAACGTCCCGCGCCCCGTCGCCGGCATCATCGGTCGGCGAGGCACGCCCGCCGCTCAGCCAGTCGCGGCCGGCCCCGCCCACCAGCGTATCGGCGCCGGCGCCACCATCCAGTGTGTCGTCGCCATTCTGGCCTTCGATGAGCTGCGCGCCGGAGCCGAGGCGCATCACATCGCCGCCGGCGGAACCGCGGAAGGTCTCGATGCTGACGAAGGTCCAGCCGGGGACGTTCGGCTGGCCGTCCTCGACGTCGAAGGAGACAGCGCCGCGGGCGGAGAAATCGACCGTATCGGTGCCGCCGCCTCCATCGATCCAGAGCGGCGTCTCGCCCATGACGAAGATATCCGCGTGGCCACTGCCGATGATGCCGTCGATGCCGATGAAGACGTCACCCGCGGCATCGCCGGTGCTGGCCACCGCCGCAGTCAGCGAGACCGTCAGGCCGCCCCCGCTCGACGCATAGCTCGCGAAGTCGAAGGAAGACCCGCCATCCAGCGTGTCGGCGCCGGCGCCGCCGTCGAGCGTATCCGCGCCTACCCCGCCGAACAGGCTGTCATTCCCGCCATCGCCATACAGCACGTCGTCGCCGGCAATGAGGGCATCCGTGCTGACGTCGCCGATCAGCAGGTCGCTGCCGGCCCCACCAAAGAGAGTGTCGTGGCTGCCGGCGCCCGACAGCGTGTCGTCGCCATCCCCGCCCCATAGCTTGTTCTCGACGCCATCGCCGCCCAGCCAATCGGCGTATTTCGTGCCGCCCACATCCTCGATGCCGCTGACGAGGTCGCCATCGGCCTCGCCGCCGGAACCGAGCGCGAAGGGCCCGTCGAGATAGTCGGCATAGACCGCCGCCCAGTCGAGCCAGAACGACATGATGGCCAGCGGATGGCCGGTCAAGGGATCGTAGAGGCTGGTATAGGTGGTGC
The DNA here is from genome assembly GCA_041914265.1 of Roseomonas sp. Taxonomy (GTDB): domain Bacteria; phylum Pseudomonadota; class Alphaproteobacteria; order Acetobacterales; family Acetobacteraceae; genus Neoroseomonas. Next base: position 24,446 of record JAYSDS010000063.1, on the reverse strand, counting down.
CGAGGTCGAGCGTGACCCCTTCCTCCGACGACTGGTAGGTCAGGAAGTCGCGAGTGCCCGCGCCGCCTTCGATGGCGTCGGATTGCGCGTACTCGAAGGCGTCCAGCGGATCCCGGGCAGTGCTGCCGAAGAAGGTGTCGTTGCCCGCGCCGCCGATCAACAGGTCGGGGAATTCGTCGCCCTTGAGCTCGTCATCGAAGGCGGAACCGATGATGCCGAAGATGCCCTGCCGGTAGCGATCTCCATTCGCATCACCCATATAGCCGTGGCTGCCGGCGGTCGCGCCGATCGCGCCCGTCGCGTTGGCATAGGACGCGAAGTCGAAGGTTTGCAGCGGAAGCTCTGTGCCAGGGTCCACGCCATAGAACGTGTCGCTGCCCGCACCGCCTTCGAAGGTATCGGTGCCGCTGCCCCCGATGATCAGATCATCGCCACCGCCGCCGCTCAGGTAGTTCGCGACGTCATTGCCGATCAGCGTGTCGTCGAAGGCGGTGCCGATCGCCGCCTCGATCGAGAGGAGCTGGTCGCCATCGGCATGCCCGCCTGTGGCGATCTGCGTGTAGAGATTCAGGTACAGCGCGACGGGCGAGTCCGCATAGATGACCCAGTCGATATCCAGCGCCCCGCCATTCAGGACATCGGCCCCGGCGCCGCCGATCAGCGTGTCATTGCCGGTCTCTCCAACCAGGGTGTCTGCGCCGGCGCCGCCAACCAGCAGGTCATGGGCATAGGATCCGGCGAGCAGGTCGTCACCCGCCTCGCCCATGAGCGTGTCGCCATGCGGCGCATCAGTGCCTGCGATGAGGTAGTCGTTGCCATCGCCGCCCATCAGCAGGTCGTCGCCGTCGGCGCCATCAAGCTCGTCGTCGCCGACCCCACCCAGCAGCGTGTCGGCGCCGGCTTCGCCGCGCAGCAGGTCGGCCCCTTCGCCACCGACGAGGCTGTCATTGCCGCCGCCGCCTTCGAGGAGGTCGTCGCCGCCCTGGCCGATGACGGTATCCGATCCGGCGCCGCCGAGCAGGTAGTCATCGACGCCGCCGAGCCCGAGGATGCTGTCGTCGCCGCCGCCGCCGCTGAGCACATGATCGCCCAAGGCGCCCAGAATCGTGTCACCCATGGCGCTGCCGATGACATCCTCGATGCCGGTCAGCACCCAGCTGTTGGTTCCATCGGACGCCCAGCCATTCGCCAGGTCCACCAGCAACCCGGCCGCCGCATCGAGCATGCCGAAATCGACGACGTCGCGCCCCGCGCCGCCATCGAGGATGGTGCCGTAGCCCGGCATCAGCCAGTCATAGCCATCGCCGCCGAGCAGCGTGTCCATGCCGCCGCCACCGATCAGCGTATCGCCGCCATCGCCGCCCACCAGCAGGTTGGCGCCGCTGGTGCCCTTCAACCAGTCGAAGCCGGCACCGCCGATGATGCCCTCGATGCCGATCAGCGTGTCGTTGTCGAGCGCGCTGAGCGAGGTGTAGATCGGCGCGCCATCGCTCAGTGCGATCGACAGATCGACGATCGCAGTCGTGTAGCTGACGACGTCGAAGCCATCGCCGCCATCCAGCACATCATTGCCGAACAGGCCGATCAGCGTGTCGTTGCCGCCGTGTCCCTGCAGCACATTGGCGAAGTCACTGCCCTGCAGCCAATCGTCTCCGCCGCCACCGGACAGATTCTCGATGCCGATCAGCGTGTCGGTGCCGTCCGCGCGCACCGCCCAGCCCGTGATGTAGAGCGAGGCGCTGACGGACAGCGTGCTGTCCCCGTAATCGGCGGTGTCGTTGCCGAGACCGCCATCGAGCCGGTCGCCGCCACCGCCGCCGGTCAGCACCTGGTCGGTGCCGATATCGTCATACAGCGTATCGCCCAGCGACGACCCGATCACCCATTCCGCGCCGGTGATCGTCTGCTGGCTGTAGGCGCCGCTGAACCAGATATTCAGGGGACCGCCGCGCGACAGGTCGATGGTGTCGACGCCATCGCCGCCATCGAGGCGCTGATAGCCATAGCCGCCGATGATCAGGTCGTTGCCGCCGCCGCCCTGCACGAAATCGCTGCCGTCATAGGCCTGGAGCGTGTCGTTGCCCTCGCCGCCGATCAGCGTGTCGTCGCCATGGCCACCATCGAGGCTGTCGTCGCCGCCGCCGCCCACCAGGGAGTCCGCGCCATCATTGCCGGACAGCGTCTCGGCCCCCGCAGTGCCAACCATGGTATCGTGGTCGCGGCCGCCGATCACCACCTCGATGCCGGAATAGGTGTCGCCCTCCGCCTGGTTGTGCCAGCCGCGCCCGGCGGCCAGGTCCACATGAACGTATTGCAGGGCGAACAGGAAGGAGAGCGTGTCGGCTCCATCGCCGCCCGCGATGCTGTCGGCGCCGAAGCCGCCGACGATCAGGTCATCGCCGGTGCCGCCGAGGATCCAGTCATCGCCTTCCAGCGCGTCCAGCGTGTCGTTGCCATGCCCGCCGGACAGCACGTTGCGCAGGCTGTCGCCTTCCAGCGAATCGCCCCCCGCGCTGCCGACCAGCGCGTCGATCTCGAACAGCAGGTCGCCATCATGCCCGGCGCCCGCCTTGAGGCTCGCCGTCACGCCGCCCGTGAAGCCGATCAGCCCGTCGCCGTAGCTCGCATAGCTGACGGTATCGTGGCCGGCGCCGCCGATCAGCACGTTGCGCCCGCCTCGACCGTCGAGCCAATCGTCGCCAATGCCGCCATCGAGCTGGTTGTTGGCGGCGTCGCCGATCAGCGTGTCGTTGCCATTGCCGCCGGTGACGTCCCGGATGCCGATCAGCACGTCGCCCTGCGCGTCGCCGCCGGTCTCCCTGCCGCCGTTGAGCAGGTCGCCTAGGCCGTCATCGGCGAGAGAAACCGACACACCCGCCGTGTCGCCGGTGTAGCGCGCCTCGGCATAGCCGTCGCCGACCAGCGTATCCGCACCCGCGCCACCGATCAGGATGTCGAGCCCACCGCCGCCGACCAGCAGGTTCGCGCCATCGTCGCCCTGCAGCAGGTCGGCATTCGCACTGCCGACCAGGTGCTCGATGTTGCGCAGCGTGTCGCCTTCGGCCGCGCCGCCATCGCCGATGAAGCCGAGGCGCACCGTGACACCGGCGAAGGAGTGCGCGTAGCTCGCCGTATCCTGGCCGCCCGCGCCGTCGATCACATCGGCGCCGCCGCCACCCTCGAACCAGTTGGCCGCATCGTCGCCGATCAGCCGGTCGCCATGGAGAGTGCCGATCACCGCCTCGATGCCCACCAGGCTGTCGATGCCCGCACCCATGATGACGCCGGTGCCGCCGGCCAGATCCACCGCGACCGGCGCGCCGAGCGCGATGCTGCCGTAGTCGACCGTATCGAAGCCGGTGCCGCCGATCAGCGTGTCGTTTCCGGCATCGCCCACCAGACTGTCGTCGCCATCGCCGCCGATCAGCGCATCCGCGAAGACCGATCCGATGAGGGTATCGTTGCCCGACCCGCCTTCGAGACCTTCGATCGAGATCAGCGTGTCGTCGCCATCCCCTTGCGCAAGGGTGAGGAGGAGTGCGGCCGTCGCGCCGGCCCAGCTCGCCATGTCCTGTCCTGCGCCGCCGTCGAAGCGGTTGCCGCCACCATCGCCGACGAAGACGTCGTCATGGGCGGAGCCGATCACCGCCTCGATGCCGGTCAGCACGTCGCCCGCGGCGTCGCCGCCGCTGCTGGTGCCGCCCAGCACGACGGTCACGCCCGCCGAGGACGTCGCGTAGTCCGCGGTGTCGAAGCCCGCGCCGCCGCGCAGTGTGTCCGCTCCCGCCCCGCCCACCAGGGTATTGGCGGCGCCATCGCCTTCCAGCACGTCGTCATGGGCGGAACCGACCAGAACGGCGATGCCGGAGAGGGTATCGCCCTCGGCCTCCGCCCCCGCGCCGCGGCCTGTGGCGAGCGAGACGCTGACCGCGCCGTTCGCCGCCGCATAGCTGGCGGTGCCCTGGCCGTCGCCGACCAGCAGGTCCGCCCCGGCCCCGCCGTCCAGGGTCGTGCCGGCGCCGCCCAGCAGCACGTCGTCGAAGGCACTCCCGCGCAGGTATTCAAAGCCCGAGAAGTGGTCGTTCAGCGCCTCGCCCGCATTCCCATAGCCGTGTATCAGGCTGGCGGCCACGCCGGCGCTGGCGTCGCCGTAATCCAGCGTATCCACGCCGGCGCCGCCGATCAGGGAGTCTGCCCCCGCGCCGCCGGCGATGCGGTTGTCCTCGCCATCGCCCACCAGCGTGTCGTCGAAGGCGGAACCGACCAGCGCCTCGATGCTGCTGAAGGTATCGGCGAAGGCCGGGCCATCCGCGCTGGCGGCGCCGGAGCCGAGCGCGGCCACGACCGGACCCTCGGCCTTGCTGTAGTCGGCCGTGTCGAAACCGGCATCGCCGGCGATCAGGTTGTCGCCGGTGCCGCCCGCGAGGGTGTCGTCGCCGCCCAGGCCCCAGAGCGTGTCGTTGCCCGCCCCGCCCTCCAGGCGGTTCGCCCCGTCGTCGGCGAGCAGGAAATCGCCATGATCGCTGCCGACGATGCCCTCGATGCCGAGCAGCGTGTCGCCCGTCGCGTCGGAGGTCGCACCGAAGGCGTAGATGCCACCCACCGCGATGAGCCGCACCGACACGCCGGACGCAGCGCTGGCATAGGAGGCGATGTCGAATCCGTCCCCGCCCTCGATCAGGTCGCCGAGCGCGCCGCCCAGCAGCGTGTCGTCGCCGTCCGCGCCCCGCAGCGTGTCGGCGCCGTCGCGCCCGTCGAGCCAGTTCGCCGCCGCATTGCCGACGACGGAATCGAAGCCGTAGGTGCCGAGCACCGCCTCGATGCCGGAGAGGCTGTCGCCCGCCGCGAGGTGCCCGCTCGCCGCACCGGTGGCGAGATCGACGGTGATGGCGAGCACCGAGGCGCCATAATCCACCGTATCCGAGCCGCTGCCGCCGACCATCGTGTCGGCGCCGGTGGTGGCGACGAACAGGTCGCCCCCTGCACCGCCATCCAGCCAGTCCTGCCCGGCATGGCCGGTCAGCGTGTCATCGCCCGACCCGCCGATCGCGCCCTCGATCGAGGACAGCACATCGCCCTCGGCATCGCCGCCGCTCGCCGTGCCGGCGCCGAGATCGACCCGCACCGCGCCGCCCGACCCGGCATAGGAGGCGATGTCGAACCCCGCACCGCCTGAGAGGAGGTCGCCCCCCGCGCCGCCTTCCAGCGTGTCGTCGCCGGCCTCGCCGCGCAGCTCGTTGCCGCCGGCATCGCCGATCAGCAGGTCGGCATGCGCCGAACCGTAGAGGCTCCAGATGTCGATGAAGCTATCGCCCGCCGCATCGCCGCCGAAGCCGCCCGTCGCCAGTGAGGCCGACACGCCGGATGCCGCATGGGCATAGGAGGCGATGGCACCATCCGCCCCGCCATCCAGCACATCGGCGCCCGCCCCGCCTTCGACCATGCCGAAGCCGTCGCCCTCGCGCAGCGTGTCGTCGCCCTCGCCGCCGAGGAGGAGGTCGAAGGCGCCGCCGCCCACCAGGCTGTCATCGCCACCACCGCCGAGCAGGCTGTCGATGCCGTCGCCGCTGACGAGCGTGTCGTTGCCGCCGCCGCCGGACAGCGTCACCGCCCCGGCATCGACCTCGATCCAATCCGAGAAGGACGATCCTTCCACCCGCTCGATGTCGGCCAGCGCCGCAGAGAGCATCCCGACCGCATCGCCGCCGAAGCCTGCGGTGGCGACCGCCGCCCGAGCCGCGGAGAAGTCAGCCAGGTCGGTGCCTTCGCCGCCGACCAGGGAGGCGAAACCCTGCGGCACGCCATCGACCACCGCGATATCCGCCCTCAGCGTGTCGTCGCCCGCGCCGCCGACCAGCGTGTCGAAGCCGCCCCCGCCATCCAGCAGGTTGGCCCCGCCATCACCTTCCAGCCATTCGGACCCGGCCGAGCCGGCCAGGTCCTCGATGCCGGCCAAGGTGTCGCCCTGGCTCGACCGGCCGGTGGCGAGGCTGACCGTCAGGACATCGCCGGATGAGATGCCCTCGAAGCGCGCCAGGTCACGCCCATCGCCGCCGATCAGCAGGTCGGCACCGCTGCCGCCGGCCAGCGTGTCGTTCCCGGCGCCGCCATCGAGCGTGTCGCCCCCGCCCGCGCCGACCAGGGAGTCCGCCCCGCCGCCACCGGCCAGCAGCGCCGCCGCGCCGCCGGCGAGCAGCAGGTCGGCGCCGTCGCCGCCTATGACGCCCTCGATGCCGATCAGGCTTTCCGCGCCATCGGCACTCTGCGCGATGCCGGTGCCGAGCGAGACCGTGACACCCTCGCCATGGTCGGCGAAGGAAGCGATGTCGAAGCCGGACCCGCCATCGAGGCTGTCGATGCCGGCCCCGCCGCGCAGCGTGTCGTCGCCGGCGCCGCCGACCAGCAGGTTCGCGCCGGTATCGCCGCCGAGGCTGTCATTCCCCGCGCCGCCGATCAGGTGCTCGATACCGCTGAGCTGGTCGCCCGCCGCGTCGCCGCGGGTGGCGAAGGCGCTGCCGCCGGACAGCGCGACCGTCACGCCGGCCGTGTCGGAGGCATAGGAGGCGGTGTCCTGGCCCTCGCCGCCGATGATGTTGTCGGCCCCGGCGCCGCCCTCGATGATGTTGTCGCCCGCATCGCCGGCCAGCAGGTCGGCATGGGCGGTGCCGATCAACCCCTCGATCCCATCGAGTGTGTCGCCCCAGGCATCGCCGCCCTGGACCCAGACGAAGCCATAGGCGCCCATGGAGACGGTGACGGCTTCCGTGGAACCGGCATAGGAGACGGTGTCGCGCCCCTCGCCGCCTGAGAGGCTGTCGCCCCAACCGGCGCCGCCGACGATGAGGTCGTCGCCCACGCCGCCGATCAGCGTATTGGCCTGGTCGTTACCCAGCAGCGTGTCGTTGCCGCTGCCGCCCTCGATACCCTCGATGCCGAGGATGGTGTCGCCCTCGGCCTCGCCGCCCGACACCGTGCCGGCGGCGAGATCGGCCAGGATGCCGGCGGTATCGCCGGCGTAGCGCGCGATGTCGGTGCCCCAGCCACCATCGAGCAGGTCGCCCCCGCCACGGCCTTCCAGCACGTCGTCGCCATCGCCACCCGCGAGGATGTTCGCCCCGGCATCGCCGGCCAGGGTGTCGCCACCCCAACCGCCGACCAGGTTCTCGATGCCCCAGAGCGTGTCGCCGGCGGCGTCGCCGGCCGTGCCGCGGCCCGTGACCAGGTCCACGCCCACGTCCGTCGAGGTGCCCGCATAGGAGGCGGTGTCCGCGCCCGCGCCACCGGCCAGCAGATCCGCCCCGGAGCCGCCTTCCAGCAGGTCATCCCCATCGCGGCCGTCGAGCCGGTCATGTCCCGCCCCGCCGATCAGCGTATTGGCGAGGCCGTCGCCCACCAGCGTATCGGCCCCGCCGCCGCCGCGAACGGCCTCGATGCCCGAATAGGTGTCGCCCGCGGCCATGCCACCCCGGCCACGACCCGTAGCGAGATCGACCGAGACCGCGACCGTCGTTGCGCTGAAATCGACCAGGTCGATCCCGTCACCGCCGATCAACAGGTCCGCGCCGTAGTTGCCGTCGAGCGTGTCGTCGCCCGCCCCGCCGCGCAGCGTGTCGTTGCCCGCTTGGCCGAGCAGCAGGTCGGCATCCTCGCCGCCATCGAGCACGTCGTCGCCCGCGCCGCCATCCAGCGTGTCGTTCTGCGCGCCGCCGGACAGGGAGTCCGCGCCGCCCTCGCCGAGCAGGGCATCGTAGCCCGCGCTACCCGCCAGCGTGTCATCGCCGCCCGCGCCTTCGAGGCGGTTGTCGTTCGCGTCGCCGGACATGACGTCGCCCTGCGCGGAGCCCCGGACGAAGGTGACATCGATGAAGACGTCGCCCTCGGCCGTGCCGCCGGCGCCGGTCCCGGCGGCGAGGTCGACGCGCACGCCCGCCGTGGAATCCCAGTAGTAGACCTTGCCGCCCACCAGCGTGTCGGCGCCCGTCCCGCCGAGCAGCACGGCATCGGACGCGCCGTCCAGCGAGTCGTCGCCGGTGCCGCCATACAGCCTGGCGCCATAGCCGCCGGAGAGCGTGTCGTTCCCCGCCTCGCCCATGAGAAGGTCGGCGCCGTAGCCGCCGTCGAGCAGGTCGTTGCCCGTCCCGCCGCGCAGCGTGTCGTCGTCGAAACCGCCGCGCAGCGTGTCATTGCCCGCATCGCCGACGAGCAGGTCCAGGCCGTGGCCGCCGCCGTCGATGAGGTCGTTGCCGCTGCCGCCCCAGATCTGGTTGTCCCAGACCGTGCCGACCAGCGTGTCGGCATGGGCCGAGCCGCGCAAACCCTCGATGTCGTAGAACTCGTCGCCTTCGGCATCCCCGCCCGTGATGGTCGGTCCGTCGGGGGAATCGTCGCGGTAGCCGAGCTCGACCCGCACCGCGGCGGCGGACTGCGCATAGGTGACGATGTCGAAGCCGTCGCCGCCGATGATCAGGTCGGCGCCGGCACCGCCGATGAGGACGTCGTCGCCATCGCCGCCATCGAGCACGTCGTCGCCGCTATCGCCAGTAAGCGTGTCCGCGCCGTCGCCGCCGAGCAGGGAATCGGCCTGCGCCCCGCCCCGCAGCAGGTCGTTCCCGTCGCCGCCGTCGAGCGTGTCCGCGCCACCCGCGCCATGGAGCTGGTTGTCGCGCGCATCGCCGACGAGAAGGTCGTCATGAGCCGAGCCGCGCAACAGGCTGACCTCGATGAGCACATCGCCTTCGGCGGTGCCGCCCGACGCCGTGCCGGTGGCCAGGTCGATCCGGATGCCCTCCGTGGCATCCCAGTAGTGGGCGCCGCCGCCGACCAGCGTATCGGCACCCGCACCGCCCAGCAGGATCGAGCCGGCCGTACCGACGAGCGAATCATCGCCGCTGCCGCCAAGCGCCCGCGAGCCGGTCTCGACGACCAGCACATCGTTGCCCGCCTCGCCGAGGAGGCGGTCGGTACCGCTCCCGCCCACCAGCAGGTCGTCGCCCTGGCCGCCCAGCAGCGAATCATCCCCGGCGCCGCCGAGCAGCGTGTCGTTCGCCACCTCGCCCTTCAGCGTGTCGTTGCCGGCCGCGCCCTCCAGCCAATCCTTGCCGCTGCCGCCCCGCAGGCTGTTGTCGCCGGCATCGCCCAGCAGCGTGTCGTCATAGGCTGAGCCACGCAGGCCCTCGATCCCGATCAGCGTATCGCCGGTGGCATGGCCGCCGGTGACGACGGGGGCCGCGGCCGAGCCCTCGCGCGCGGCGAGCTCGACGCGGACCGCCGCCTGGGAGGCGCTGTAGTCGGCGATATCGAAGCCGCTGCCGCCATCGAGCAGGTCGGCCCCGCCCAATCCGGCGAGGATGTCGTCACCACCGAGGCCGAACAGCGTGTCCGCGCCATGGCCGGGTAGCCGGCCGTCGATCCCCAGGCCGAGCGACATGGTGTCGTTGGCGGAGGTTCCGGTGATCACAGTCATCGTCACGATCCCCGCGGCCGGCGCCGCTTACACCGTCAGAGCGCTGGGCATCGGCGCGCGACAGCCCCCAGGGTGCGACCCGGGCCGCACCGCTTTCCGGGACTGTCCGGCCGAGCCCTTGTTCGATGCGGATCCGATGCGCCTTGGCGCGCGTCGTCGCCGCCTTTGCGCATTCGCGCAGACGGGCACTTCGCCGGAAGGTGCGTCGTCTGGAATTCCACCGATCGCCCTGGAATTTCCAGCGGCGGCATCGCGTGATGGTGGGAGGCCCCCGGCAATATGCGCCTCATGGTATAGCGGCCCCATGATGCGCGATTCCCTGCCTGGCAAGCTCAGGATCACGGCGGCGGTCCTCGGCTGCACGAGGCGCAAGGATCTCTGTGCGCGCTTCCGCGGCGTGAACCCGGGCACGGAGTTCGACCTCGAACGTTCCCACAAATGGATGCAGGGGCGGGCCGCGCCGCGATCCTCGCGCGTCTATGACGATTGGGCGCAGGTGCTCGGCACTGGCCGGTCCGGCGCCTGGATCGCGGCCTGCACCATCGATGCCTTCATCGAGGAGGTCGCGAGGCTGTTCGACTCGGATGCCGCGAAGCTGAAGGATATCGCCGCCAATCCCCGTGGCGAGATGCCGGGCGGCAGGAGCGGGAACGATCCTGTCCAGCGCCTGTCGACCTTCGTCTGCTACTCGCCGGCCTGGTCACCCTACTTCTCCGGCCATCTGTTGCGCGGCAGCCTGCAGGTCGAGATGCGGCGCGGTGGCGAAGCCCGGTTGACCTATTGCGAGCGCGTCGGCAACGAGCGGATCACCTTCGAGGGCATCGGCACGCCGGCCGGGCGCACGGTCTGCGCCCTGCTGCACGCGGGACGGGATGCGTTTCCCCTCTTCTTCAGCCTCTACCAGCCCGGTACGCCAGCGAGCGCGCTGGCCGGGATCATGGCGGGCAGCACCTATCTGGCGCAGGAGGCGCGGCCGACGGCCTGCCGCTTCGCCGCAGTGCAGGTGCCTCAGGCCGCGGTGCTGGACGAGGGAAATTGCTACTTCAAGCCGACATCCGGCGCCGTGGCCACGGATCTGGCGGCGCTCGGTCTGCCAGCAGCGGCGGCGACCGAGGCGGAAGCATCGGTGCTGGCGCTGCTGCGCGGCGGAGCGGCCATGGACCAGGTCGAACTCGTCGAGCAAACGCGCATTGCCGAGGCGGTGGACCGGGGCTGGCTGCATCAGCATCAGGCGTGGCGGGAGCCGGTCTGATCCGGGTCAGCCTCGGCGGGCCTGTCGGGGAGGGGCTCCAGCAAGGCCGTTCCTGATTGCCGCTGCGGCGGAAATCGGAGGGGCGCTGCCCCTCCGAGCCTCCCCGCCAGGCCATTGCATGGCCGGGACCGCCGGCACCTGGCGCTGGGCGGTGGCGTCATGCCAACCCCCCTTGCGGCGCGTTTCCGGCGCAAGAGCGGGTTTCGGGGCTGTTCTGCCAGCAGCGCACGGCGCCAGGTGGAGGTTTGCAAAGGCCTTTCGGCCTTTGCTGGGGAGAGTTCGAGAGGGGCAAAGCCCCTCTCGCTTCCACAGCGGAAGCAGCAACGCAATCAGGTAAGGCCTTTCGGCCGATGGGCCCCCATTGACGTCGCATAGCAACGTCAATGGGATCCCGTGGCGGGGTCGTCTCGCCCCCCCCCCGGAGTCGCGTCTACAGGGTGGCAACGGCATTCCGCACGAGGCGGAGCGGATGGAGCCGTTGCTACCTCGACTGTCCCTCGCGGTGTGGTCGCCCGCTACAGCAGCGGTCGCGTCGGTGCCGGCTGTTCCCAGTACTGCCCGACACGGCGCATCGCATGCAGGTCGCCGATCCGCAGCCTCTGTCCTTCGAGCCGGATGAAGCCGCCCTTGCGCAGACGCTGCAGCACCCGGTTCGTGTGCACTGGCGACAATCCCAGCGCGTCGGCGATATGCCCCTGGGTGATCGGAAAGGGGATGCCCTCCGCCGTTGCGAGACCGGAGGAGGCGGCGCGCTTGTACAGATGCACCAGCAAGGCCGCGACGCGCTCCATCGCCGTGCGCCGGCCCACGGTCAGCACTGCGTCGTCAACCAGCCGCTCCTCATGCGCCGCGAGCCAGGTGATATCGAGCGCGATCCCCGGCAGATCGCGAAAGAAGCCAGGCACGGCGTCCGTCGCGAAGGCGCAGAGATTTACTTCCGTCAGCGCCTCCACCCCATGCGGCAGGGTGGCCAGCAATTCCCCCTGCAGGCCCAGCAGGTCGCCCGGCAGCAGGAAGTTCAGGATCTGCCGGCGCCCGTCCTCCAGCATCTTGAAGCGGAAGGCCCAGCCTGAGAGCAGCACGTAGAGCCGCGTGGTCGCCTGGCCCTCGGCCAGGATCGTCGCGCCAGCCGTCAGCAGCCGCTGGCCGATCTTCGCCGCCCGGATCGCGGCGAGTTCGGATGGCGTGACAGGCTTGAAGCTCGACAGCGCGCGCAGCGGGCAAGCTCGGCAATCGAGCGGAGATTCCATCGTCATCGCTTATCGCATGTTAATGCGCCTCGCCGCAGCGCCCGTCAGCATCGCATTCCACTGGATCAAGGTGCCGACCTGACCATGCTGCATACCCTGCGTTCAGGTCGTTGGGGGGGATGGGTCGTGGCGGTGCTGGCCTTCGCGGCCGCCTGGGCGCTGCCGCACGGCCTGGCCGAGCCAAGCGGCGGGCTGACCTTCGTCACCTTCCTCCTTGCCATCCTCGTCACCAGCCTTGTCGGCGGCTGGGCGCCGGCGAGCGCGGTGGCGCTGGGCGCCGTCCTCGTCATCCTGTTCTGGTTCCAGGCGCCGGCCCAGGCGTGGCGGGTGCGCTGGCCCTGGCCGATCATCCCGATCGGTCTCTTCGTCGCGACCGCCGGCGTGCAGATCGCACTCGTGCACCGGCTGACCCGGGCGATGGCGCGGCTGGAATGGAAACGCGAGCAGATGGAGAAGCTGCGCGAATCCGAACGGCTGATGTTCCGTGAATTGCAGCACCGCATCGCCAACGGCATTCAGCTTGTCGCCAGCCTGCTGTCGCTGGAAGCCGAGCGCGTGGCGGATGAGGAAGCGGTCGCGATACTCGAGGATGCGGTGACGCGCCTGTCCATGGTCGCGACCGTTCATCGCCGGCTGAACGACCCCGCACTGGGGGAAGCGGGGCTCGAGACAGCGCTGCGCGCGCTGGCGCGGGACATCCTCGATGCCGGCGGCAAGGATGGGGTGAGGCTGCGCGTCGCCGCCCCACGCCTGGCCACGACGCCGGCGGATGCGACATCGATCGCCATGATCCTGGCCGAGGCGGTGACCAACGCCATGAAGCACGCTTTCCACGACCGCGAGGACGGGCTGGTCGAGATCGTCTTCAGCGAGGACGACGCCGGCGAACGCCGGCTGCGGATCCGCGACGATGGGCCAGGTTTCGGCGCCGACGTGCCGGAAGGCGGCGACAGCCTGGGGCTGCTGGTGATGCGAAGCATGGCGCAGCGGCTGGGCGGTTGGCTCGAACTGGGGGATGACCCGCGGGGCGGGGCCGCGGTGACAGTGGTGATGCCGGCGGCGGGGTGAGCGGGGTTGCCGAGGCGGATAGGGAACGGCCTTCCCCTCCCGGTCCTCTCTCCAGCAAGGGCTCCTGATGACCCTTGTTCTTCCGCTGCCGTCGTTGGAGGGGCAGAGCCCCTCCGACTACCGCCGTAGCGGATCGATACGGTGGCGGGGCAAGGTCCGGAGAATGGCGGCGCCTTTCACCCGCGCGCCGCATCTCCTGGCATGCTCGCCTCTGCCCGCGCATGACGCGCCCGGGCGGGCGTGCCCTTACTGCTGCCGTTCCGCGCTGCCGTTCTGTCCGGTCATGCGGTCCCCCTGGCGGGCCGTCCAATCGCCTGCGCCCTGGAGCTGCTGCCCGGTCCAGCGCATGGCGCGGCCCAGGGCGGACCCGGTCTCCTCCGCCGCGCGTCCCAATGCCTGGCCGGTCTGCTGTGCGCCGCGGTCGATCGCCGCGCCGGCGCGCTCGCCATAGCCCGGCTCGCGGGCTGCGGCCGCATCGTTCGGTGCCGGCGGGGGCGCTTCAGCGGCTCGCGGCGTGGGCGCCGGCAAGCTTCCCGCTTGCTGCGCCATCGCGGGCGCCACGGTCAGGATCGCGGCAGCAAGGCCAGGAAGGAAGCGCATCGAAGCCTCCAGAAGGATCGGTTCGTTGTCGGTCCGGATGCTCGCCGGCCACCGTGGCAGGAAGGCGGCGGCGCGGTCAGTTCCCGAAGGCCCAGGTTCCAGCGCGGCGCAGACGGTCGCCGGTCCAGTTCGCCGCGCGCTCCAGGGCCGAGCCCGTGCGCTGGGCACCGCGCTCGATTGCCGCGCCGGTGCGTTTCGCGCCGCGCTCCACGGCGCGTCCGGTACGCTGCACGGCGCCTTCCTGCGCCGCCGTCGCCGGCAGGGCGGCAGCGGAGGCCATCAGGCCGAAGATCCAGGCTCGACGTGTCATGGCTGGAATCTTGGCCCGGCGGACCGGCCGGTCAAGAGTCGAGACGGATGCCCAGCTCGCGGATCAGGGGCCGCCACAGGCTGTTCTCGGCCGCGACGAAGGCGTCGAATTCCGTTGCCGACCAGGCGTTGGTCTGGATGCCGAGGCCGCGGGTGCGCTGCTGCACCTCGTCCGAAGCCACGGCGCGGACGAGTTCCGCGTTGAGCCGCTCGACGATCTCTGGCGGCACGCCCTTGGGCAGGCTGAGGCCCTGCCAGCCGAAGGCCACCGCGTCGTAGCCGAGTTCCCGCATGGTCGGCACGGCCGGTGCCTCGGCGGTGCGCGCTTCGGTCAATACGGCCAGCGCACGCACGCGGCCGTCGCGGATGAAGGGAAGCCCCGTGGCGGTATCGATCATCACCAGCTCCACGCTGCCGGCGAGCAGGTCCTGCATCGCCGCCTGGCCGCCGCGATAGGGGACGTGCTCGGCGGCGAGGCCCGATCTCCGCTTCACCAGTTCCATGGCCAGATGGTGCGGCGACGCGACGGCCGGGCTGCCATAGGTCGGCGGCCGGGTATGCGACGCGGCGAGCAGGGCGGCGAAATCCGCCCAGGGCGCGTCCGCCCGGCAGATGAGGTAGAGTGGGAAGCTGCCGATGAAGCCGATGCCGGTGAAGTCCCGATCCGGATCGTAGGGCAGCCGGGAATAGAGTGCCGGATTGTAGACCAGGATGCCGTTGTCGACATGCAGCCAGGTCAGCCCATCGGCGGGTGCGCGGGCTACGGTCTCGCTGGCGAGCACGGCGCCGCCGCCGGGCCGGTTCTCCACCACCACGTTCTGGCCGAGGCGCGGGCCCATCTGGGTGGCCATGAGCCGCGCGAAGACGTCCGAAGGGCCGCCGGCGGGATAGCCCACCACCAGGCGCAGCGGACGGTCGGGCCATTGCCCCTGGGCCTTCGCCCCGCCCGCCGCCATGGCGAGCCCGGTTGCGATCGCGCCGCGCCGTCCGATCATGCCGCCGTCATCCTTTCGTCGATTCCCGCCGATCCTGGCGCCGGCGACAGGCCGCGCCAAGGCCCCCGCTGCCGGCGGGGCCGGGAGGGCCTATATGCGCGGGCATGCCCGCTGCCTTCTTCCTCGCGCTTGGCCAGATCGGCGATCCGGCCTTCCGTCGTCCGCTGATTCTCGGCGTCGTCGGCGCAGCCATCGCCTTCGGCCTGCTGGTCTGGGGGGCGGTGGAAGCCGCGGCCTGGGCCGCGGGCGGGTCAGGCTGGCTGTCCTGGCTGGCGCAGGCCGGGGGCGGCGCCCTGGGGCTGCTGCTGGCCTGGTGGCTGTTCCTGCCGGTGGCCGCGGCACTCGCCGCGCAGCTTGTGGAACCGGTCGCGGCGGCGGTGGAGCGTCGATACTACCCCGCGCTGCCACCACCGAAGGGTGCTTCGGTCGCGGCGCAGATCGCGTTCGGGCTGCGTTTCGGGGCGAAGCTGCTGCTGCTGCAGATCGTGATGGTGCCGATGCTGTTCGTTCCGGTGGCGGGATTCATGATTGCGCTGGTTATTTCCGCCTATGCGCTGGGCGCGGGGATGGTCCTGCAAACGGCACTGCTGCGCATGACCATGCCCGAGGCGCGCGCGGCATGGCGGCAAAACCGGCTGTCAGGCTGGCTTCTCGGGCTGGTCCTGGCGCTCATGGCCCTCGTGCCGGTTCTGAATCTGATCGTCCCAGTCATGGGAACCGCAGCGGCCGTGCATATCCTGAATAGGCCCATGCGGGCATGAACGCAGGATTCCTGGGGATAAGACCGGCGGCGGCGTTGTGGCGGCCGAAGCGCGCGTGCTAGCCCCGACTGCCTATCGTCACGCTTAGGGAATCGAGGGAGTCTGCGATGTCGCTTTTCCGCCGCAAGGACGAGCCCACTGGCGCCACCGGGGGCGATGCCGCGCCGACGACGATCCCGGCGGCGCGCGATCCGGATCTGGCCGTGCCGCCCTTCCGTCCGGCCGGCATCACGCCGGTGAGCACCGCTGCGCCGGTCGCCTCCGGCCCGGTGGCCCCCAGGCCGAATTCGCCGCCGGCCGGTGCCGGCGTCGCGCGTGCCCCGGCCGCCGCCTCGGCCCCCCGCGCCGCCGCGCCGCGGCCCGAGACGGTGGAACGCCGTACCCTCGTTGTCGGCAAGGGCATCAGCCTCCAGGGCACGGTGACGGAGGCCGAGCGGCTGGTCATCGAAGGCACCATGGAAAGCCAGCTGCTGCAGGCGCATGAGCTGGTCATCAGCCATTCCGGCGTCTTCAAGGGCGAGGTCGAGGTCGAGGATGCCGAGATTGCGGGCGTCTTCGACGGCACGCTGACCGCCAATGGCAGCCTGACCATCCGCTCGACCGGGCGGGTGATCGGGGTGGCGCGCTCGCGCCGCCTGTCGGTGGAGGATGGCGGGCAGCTTTCGGGGAAGATGGAGATGATCTCGGAATCCTCCTCGCTCCCGACGACGCGTCTCGCGCCGACGCCGCGCAGCGCCGAGCCGGCGGACGCGTGAGCAGCGTGCGGAGAGGGCTTCGGCCTTCTCCGATGCGGCTTGGCCGCGCCGCTGATCCCGCATCGCATCAGCAGTGGTTGATGCCGATGCATGGAGCCGGGAAGGGTTGTCCCCGTTCCAGGCTCTTCTGACCAAGGGCCGGAAGGGCTTCCCGGCCAGCGCCCATCAGCCGCTGTGAAATTGGAAGGGCAGGGCCGTTCCAATTCCAACGGCCGCGTTCCATTGCGAAGGCCGTGTTGGATGAGGCCGTGCTCCCCTTTTCTCCTCGCATGCGCCCTCCTCGGCGCTTGCGCGGGGGATGACGGCGAGGAAGCCGCGGCCCTCATGCGCCATGCCCTGGCTTCGACCCAGGCGAGCCTGGCCGTCACCGGCGCTCGTCCTGCCGCGCCACCTCCCATTGCCGCCGCGGCGCCACCGCCCGCCGTGCCGCGCCCGGGCACGCCGCGCCAACGTGGCACCGCGCCGCCGGCGGCGGCTTCCGCCCTGCTGGGCGTGACGGCCGACCAGTTGCGGCGCATGCTGGGCGAGCCCTCCATCCGGCGTCCGGAAGGGTCCGCCGAAGTCTGGCTCTATGAGGCCCCCGCATGCCGTCTCGATGTCATCCTGCATGCCGAGGGCAACGCGCTCGTTGTCGGTCATGCCGCCGCGCGGGCGTTGGGCAGTGGGGAGAGCGTGACCGAGGCGGCCTGCCTGTCCGCCATCGCCGCCGCGCCGGCACCACCCCCCTGGACCGCGCCGCGCGCCTGACCATCGTCGCATGAGTGCCTGGCTCGACGCCTTCATCCCAGCCTTCGCGCTGCTGGCCCTGGGTGCGCTGCTGAAGCGGCGCCTGTTGCGCGACGACGCCGTCTGGGCGGGGATGGAGCGGCTGATCTATTGGGTGCTGCTGCCCTCGCTGATCGTGGGCGCCCTGGCGCCGCTCGACCTCGCGACGCTGCCGCTGGGGCGGATCGCGATCGCCATCTGGGTGGCGCTGGGGACGGGAACGCTGGTCTCCATCCTGCTGGCGCGCATGATGGGGCATGGGCATGCGGCCATGACCTCGGTGGTGCAGGGCGGCATTCGCTTCAACAACCTGATGGGCTTCGCCATCGCGGGCGCCCTGTTCGGCGCGGAAGGCAACGGCTTCGGTGCCGTCGCGACGGGCGTGATCGTGCCCTTCGTGCAGGTGGTGGTGACCCTTCTCTTCGCCTTCGGCACGGATCGCGGCCCCCCCAAGCCGACCACGGTGATCCGGAACCTGCTGCTGAATCCGCTGCTGTTGGCCGTGGCGATCGGCTTCGGCATCGCGGCGCTGGGGGGGCTGCCGCCGGGGCTCGCGCCCACGGTGCAGTCGCTGGGACGGGCCTCGGTTGCGATCGGGCTGCTTTGCGTGGGCGCGGCGCTGTCGCTCGACAGCTTCACCGACCGCATCGGAACCCAGGCGGCGACCGGCTTCATCAAGCTGATTGTGATGCCCGCCATGACCTGGGGCCTGTGCCTCGCCCTTGGCGTGCCGCCGCTGCTGACGGCGGTGGCGGTGATCTTCATGGCGCTGCCGACGGCGGCGACCTCCTACGTCATGGCGCGCGCACTGGGCGGCGATGCACCGCTGATGGCGGCGATCACCACCACCGAGCACGTCGCGGCAGTGGTAACGCTGCCGGTGTGGGTGATGCTGGTGGCGCCGTAGCACGGCGGCCGTACGCGAAACGGCAGATGGAACGGGAGGGGGATTGCGCCTCTCCATTCGCCACCGCCCTGGTCACTCGCCATGCCCGGGTGCAGCATGCCGGCATGGCTGAACTCGACTGGGTGGCTGCTCTCCGCGCTGCCGAATCCTCCTGCGCTGCCTGGCCCGACGATGCGCCCGGCGGCACCCTCCTCCTCTTCGACCGGGACGGCGTTCGCGGAACGGCGCAGGGCGGCAGGGCCAGCCTGGTGCATCGCCTGCCGTTCACGCCCGATACGCCGACGCGCTTCGCCTCCATCACCAAGCACGTCTTCTGCGCCTTCGCCCTGGCTCGGGGCCTCGACCCCCAGGCGCCGCTCGGCGCATTGCATCCGGCGCTGCCGCCGGCCTTCGCCGCGGTGCCCGCCTTCCGCGCCCTGTCCATGACTGGCGGCCTGCCGGACCTGATGCAGAGCTATGTGCTCTGCGCGACGCCCTCCTCGGCGATGCTCGATGTCGCGATGCTCGATGCCTTCACGGCGACGCTGCCGGGGCTCGACAATCCGCCGGGAACGGAGATGTCCTACTCCAACACCGGCTATCGCGTGCTGGAACAGGCGCTGGCCGCGCGCGGCGCGGTGTTCCGCGACTGGGTGGAAGGGCCGTTGAATGCCGCGCTTGGCACCGGCTTTGGCTTCCCGCCCGGCTGGGATTCCGCGGTGCCGGGCCTTGCCGACGGCCATTGGCGGGAAGCGAATGGCCCATGGCGGATCGGCGGCTATGGCATGGCGCTCTCCGCCTCGGGCGCACTGACGGGTAGCGGGACGGATCTCGCGACTTGGCTGATCGCGCTGCTGCGCGGGGACGGGCCGGCGGGCGGCCTGCTGCCGCGCCTTGCCGAGCCGGTGCGGCTGACCGATGGGCGCTTGGTCGATTACGGCCTCGGCCTCGCCCATTGCCGGCTGGGGGGACGCGCGCTGCTGGGCCATGGCGGCCACCTGACCGGTTTCAAGAACCACTTCCTGATCGACCCGGAGCAGGGCTGGGGCGTGATCGCCCTGTCGAATCGCGAGGAGACGGATCCCTTCCTGCTCACCCTGCGCGTCGCGGCGGCGCTGACCGGCGCCGCCTTGCGCGCCCCCGCGCCCGACCTGCTGCCGGAAGGCCTTTTCGTCGAGGCCGATGGTCCGGCCTGGATCGAGCACCGTGCCGGCGCGCTGACCTTCCTCGGGGCGCGGGAGATGCTCTATGCCGGCGATGCGCCCGGAGAGGCGGTGTCGCTCTCGCCCTACCTGCCCATCCGCCTGCGTCGCGACGGCGAGGCCATCGCTGGCGAGATCGGCCATGTCGCTCGCCATTTCCTCCCGGTGCGCGCCGATGCGCACCTCTCGCCCGATTTCGCGGGGACCTGGCGCGCCACGGCGCAGCATGCGGCGCTGACGATCCATGCAGACGGCACGGTCGAAGCCGGGGCCGGCGCCCTGTATCGTCGCGCACCGCTGACGCCGCTCGATTCGACGCGCGCGCTGATGCCGGTCGGCGCCCTTCCCTGGCCGGGGCGCGCCTGCGCTTGGCTGCGTGGACCGGACACGCTGCGCCTTGTCACCAACCGCAGCCGCGTGCTCGATTTCGCGCGCGCCTGAACCAATCAACACGGCTTCTTTCGTCGGGATTTCCGGATGTCTCTTCTCGCTTCGCTTCGCCGTCCCCTGCTGGCCGCCGCGGCGCTGCTCGCGCCCGTCGCGGCCGGCGCGCAATCCACGCCGCCCGATGCGCGCGTGCTGCGCGTGGTGCCGCATGCGGATCTGCGCACGCTCGACCCCATGGCCGTGTCGGTCACCATCACCCGCATCCACGGGCTGATGATCTATGAGACGCTGTTCGCCTGGGACAGCCAGCTCCGTCCCCATCCGCAGATGGTGCAGGATGTCTCGACCAGCCCCGACAACCTGGTCTGGCGCTTCACCCTGCGCGACGGGCTGAAGTTCCATGACGGCCAGCCGGTGACGTCGCGCGACGTGGTGGCCTCCCTGCGGCGCTGGATGGCGCGCGACGTGGTGGGCAGCCATCTCGGTGCGCGTGTCGCGGCGCTCGAAACCGATGGCGACCGCACCATCGTGATGCGCCTGTCACGGCCGCATGGCTTCGTGACCTACGCGCTGGGCTCGGCAGTCGGCGCGCTGCCGGTCATCATGCGCGAGTCTGACGCGCAGGCCGAACCGGGCGTGCCCATCACCAACACCATCGGGTCCGGTCCCTTCCGATTCAACCGCGAGCAATGGCTGTCCGGCCAGCGCGTCGTCTATGACCGCAACCCGGACTACGTGCCACGCAGCGAGCCGGCCGATGGGCTCGCCGGCGGCCGCGTGGTGAAGGTGGATCGCGTCGAATGGCGCATCATGCCCGATGCCGCGACCGCCGCCGCCGCGTTGCAGACCGGCGAGATCGACATCTGGGAGCAGCCCGCGCTTGACCTGGTGCCGGTGTTGCAGCGTCGGCGGGACATCCAGACCCAGCAGCTCAGCACCATCGGGCTGCAAGGGATGCTGCGGCCGAATGCGCTCTTCCCGCCCTTCAACGATCCGCGCGCGCGCCTCGCCCTCGCCTATGCCACCGACCAGGGCGAGGTCATGGCCGGCGGCTTCGGCGACGAGCGCTGGTGGCGGCGCTGCGGGGCCTATTTCATCTGCGGCGCGCCCTATGGCAGCGAGGCGGGGACCGACGGCTTCGCGCGCCCGAACCTCGACCGCGCCCGCGCGCTGCTGCGCGAGTCCGGCTACAACGGCGAGCGCGTCGTCTTCATCACCTCCAACGACATCGCGCCGATCGGGCACATGGCGGAAGTGGTGGCGGCGAATCTCCGTGCCATCGGCATGAACATCGACCTGCAGGTGAATGACTGGGGCACGGTGGTCACGCGCCAGCCGCGGCGTGATCCGCCGGACCAGGGCGGGTGGAACCTCTTCGTCACCTACGCCTCGGGCGCGACGATGATGCATCCGCTGACCAATATCGGCGCGAACATGGATTGCGAGGGCCGCAACTGGGCCGGCTGGCCCTGCGACGCGGAGGCCGAACGCCTGCGCGGCGCGCTGCTCGACGCGCCGGAAGGGGCGGAACGCACGCGGCTGGCCGAGGCGCTTCAGCGCCGGCTCGCCGAGGTGCAGCCCTATCGCGTGCTGGGCGAGGTGAACCAGCCCTATGCGCGGCGGGCCAATGTCACGGGCATGCTGAACTCGCCCGTGATGGTGTTCTGGAACGTGGAGAAGGCGGCGCGCTGATCCGCGGCATCGGAGAGGGGCGCCGCCCCTCTCCAAACCTCACCCCGCCAAAGGCCCGAGGCCTTCGGAAGCCGTCACTTGGCGCGGGGCGGGGCGGTCGCTTGAAGATGGGGGGGCGACCGCGCGGTTTAGAGGGGCGTGGCCGAAGGCCAGGCATTTCGCGCTTGACCCGGTCCCAGGGGCCGCCCCGACACGAAGGACGGTCAACCAGCGACGAGGTACCCCATGACCGCCTTTCTCAGCCCTTCCGAAGCAGCGCGACGGCTTGGTGTCTCAGCCAAGGCGCTGCGGCTGTATGAGCAGCGCGGCTTGGTCGCGCCGCTCCGCACCGAGGCGGGGTGGCGCGCCTATGGTCCCGACCAGATGGCGCGTACCGCCGAGATCGCGGCGCTGCGGGCCCTGGGGCTCAGCCTGGCCGGGATCGCGCGCGTGCTGGCCGGTGAGGCCGCGGCGCTGGAACCCGCGCTGGCGGGGCATCAGGCGCTCCTGGAGGAACGGCTCCGCGGCCTGGCGGTGACGCTCGACAGGCTGCGGGACCTGCGCGCGGACCTGGCCGAGGGCCGCCCGCCCGCGGTCAGCGACCTGGCCCGCCTGGCCCGGCCGGCCGCCGAGGTCCAACTCGCCTTCGACCTGCCCTGGCCCTGGGGTGGTGAGCGCTTCGAGCTGCGCGACATCCGCCCCCTGACCTACATCATCGGCCCGCTGGGTAGCGGTAAGACCCGCTTCGCCCATCGCCTGGCCGAGACCATGCCCGGCGCGGTCTTCCTCGGTCTCGACCGTGTCGACCATGCCGCCGCCGCTCGCGAGCGGCTTGCCGCCGATGCCGCCCTGGCCCGGCGCGTCGAACAGGCACAGGCCTGGCTCGCGGAGGATGGCGCGACGTCATCCGATGCCCTGCTCGCCCTGCTGGCCGGCCTGGAGGCGGAAGGCGCCGCTGCTCTCGTCGTCGACATGGTGGAGGAGGGTCTCGACCAGGCGACGCAGGAGGCGCTGATCGCGCATCTGCGCCGCCGGCCGCGCGACGATCGCCCGCTTTTCATGCTGACGCGCTCCTCCGCGATCCTCGACCTCGCCGCGGTGGGGCCGGACGAGGCCATCATCCTGTGCCCCGCCAATCACAGCGTTCCGCGCCGCGTCGCGCCGTATCCCGGGGCGCCCGGCCAGGAGTCGGTGGCGACCTGCCTCGCCTCGCCCGAGGTGCGCGCGCGGACCGCGGGCGTCGTGGCCTGGCGGCCCGCAGCGACCGGATGAAGGATTTCGCTGCGGCACCGCATCGGTCGTGCCATGATGCGGGCATCCAATCCTTCGGGATTCGCGCCATGCGCCAGTTCGCCGCTGCCCTGCTCCTCGTCGGCTTCGCGGCCGCGCCCGCGAGTGCCCAGGTGATGTACAATGGTTGGAATGTCGGCCCCGACTACGGCGCCATGGTCGACCAGGTGAATCGCGAGCGCGCCGGCCAGATGCAGGAGATGCAGCGGCGCGAGCAGTGGGTGACCCAGCAGGCGATGCAGGACCCCATCTGCCAGCAATACTACGCGCAGCACCGGGCCCAGGGCGGCCAGACGCCCTGGCCCGCCTTCGCCTACCAATGCGCCGCCACCGGACGCTTTTCGCGCGAAGGCATCCAGGCCTATCGCGACACCGAGATGCAGAACCAGCAGGCCGAGCAGCAGCGTTTCCGTGCCCTGCAGGAGGCCGAGCGCCAGCGTGCCCTGGCCCAGGGCCAATGGGCCGGCGGATACGGCCAGAACCAGGCCGAGGCCGGCCGCGTGATGCAGGGCCAGCAGACCTGGACGGACCCGCGTACCGGGCAACAGCAGGCGCTGCCCTACATGGGCGGATCCGTCACGCGGGACCCGGCGACCGGCCGCGTCTATGCGCGGGACGGGATGGGCCAGCAATACGTCCAGGGTGCGGATGGCATGTGGTATCCGCTCCGCCAGGGTTGGTAGGCCGCGCCACGGCTTCTCCCGCGACGCCCCGGGCGGTAGTCTCGGCCGGGTGTCGTGCCTGATGTCTTCGCCGCGCCGCGCCGCCATGCCAGAGCCGCCGCTCCGCGCGCCTGCCCTTGCGTCCCGCCATGGCCCGCATTGACGCCATCCTGCGCGAGGCCTCCGCTCAGCTCACCCCAGCCGAGGCCCGCGT
Organism: Roseomonas sp.; assembly: GCA_041914265.1. Lineage (GTDB taxonomy): Bacteria > Pseudomonadota > Alphaproteobacteria > Acetobacterales > Acetobacteraceae > Neoroseomonas. The sequence goes on along the minus strand of JAYSDS010000063.1, from coordinate 916 downwards.
CGCGCAGATCCTGACCGAGGACTATCCCATTGCCGGCCTCGGCACGGTGGCGAGCCTCGCCAAGCGCGCCGGCGTCAGCGACCCGACCGTCGTGCGCCTGGTGGCGAAGCTCGGCTTCGAGGGTTTCCCCGCCTTCCAGCGCGCGTTGCTCGAGGAGGTGGAGGAGCGCCTGCGCTCCCCGCTGCTGATGATGGAGGCGCGCGGCGGCGAGGCCGGGACGCCCGACGCCTATCTCGCTTCCCTGGAAGCGGCACTCGCCGAGACGCGCCGGCGCGACCTGGTGCGCAACTATCACCAGGCAGCCGGCATGATCCTCGACCGCAAGGCGCAGGTCGTGCTGCATGGCGGGCGTTTCAGCCGGTTCCTGGCCGGCATCCTGCACACCCACCTGATCCAGCTTCGCCCGGGCGTGCGGCATCTGGACGGGACGCATGCCGAGACGGTGGACGCGCTGATCGACCTCGGCCGCCCGGACGTGCTGATCGTCTTCGACTATCGCCGCTACCAGGCCGATGTGGTGGCGCTGGCCGAGGCGGCGGCCGCGCGCGGCGTGCGCATGGTGTTGTTCACCGATCCCTACCGTTCACCCATCGCGACGCTGGCGGACATTGTCTTCACCGCGCCGGTGGAGGCGGGGTCCCCCTATGACACGATGGTGCCGGCACTGGCGCAGATCGAGGCGCTGATGGCCTGCCTGGTCGAACAGCGCGACGACGGGATGCGGCGGCGAGTGCAGGAACTGGAAGCGGTGCGCGCCGAGAGCCGCGTGACGCTGGACGAGGGGGTGGAGCTTCGCCCGATACGCGGGAAGACGGGGGGCTGACCGCGCCGGGGCGGGTGCTTCTACTTCCACTGTGGGAGTTGGAGGGGCTTTGCCCCTCTGTACGGACCGGAGACATCCCTGACGGGTGTTCGG
>JAYSDS010000062.1:10271-32403 GCA_041914265.1 Roseomonas sp. | reverse complement strand
ACCTGCGTCGGCCGCATCCGCTACCTCGGCGTGCTGCTCTACGACGCCGACCGCATCGAGGAAGCGGCTTCCGCGGAGAATGAGCAGCAGCTCTATCGCAGCCAGCTCGACATCTTCCTCGATCCGAGCGATCCGGCGGTGATCGCGCAGGCGCGTGCGGATGGCGTGCCCGAGGCCTGGCTCGATGCCGCGCGCAACAGCCCGACCTACAAGATGTGCATCGACTGGCAGATCGCTTTCCCGCTGCATCCCGAATACCGCACGCTGCCGATGGTCTGGTACGTGCCGCCGCTTTCCCCCGTGCAATCCGCGGTGGAAGCCGGTCATGTCGGGTGGAAGGATGGGCTGCCGGATATCGCCTCGCTGCGCATTCCGGTGAAGTACCTCGCCAACCTGCTGACGGCCGGGGCCGAGACGCCGATCGTGCTGGCGCTGCAGCGCATGATGGCGATGCGTATGCACATGCGCGCCCGCACCGTCGATAATCGCGAGGACCTTGAGATCCTCGCCCAGGTCGGTTTGACCAAGTCGCAGGTGGACGACATGTATCAGACGCTCGCGATCGCGAATTACGAGGATCGCTACGTCATCCCCACCACCCATCGCGAATATGCCGAGAACGCCTTCGACCTGAAGTCGTCCTGCGGCTTCTCCTTCGGCCAGGGCTGCTACGATGGCCGCACGGTGGGGAACCTGTTCAGCGCCGCCGGTCCCTCGGCCGGGCGCATGGCGCCGCCCCGAATCCGCGAAGCGGATGAAGCGAGGAAGGAGGCCGCGAAATGAACACGCGCCTCGCCATCCTCTCCACCCTGCTGCGCTATCCGGACGAAGCGCTGCGCGCCGACTTGCCGGACATCGCGGCGGAGATCGCCACCGCCGGCTTCGCCACCGGCGACCGCCGCGCGTTGGAGCGGTTCGTCAGGCGGCTTGCCGCCGGCGACCCGCTGGACCGGCAGGAGGATTTCGTTCGGCTCTTCGATCGGGGGCGTTCGACCAGCCTGCATCTCTTCGAACATGTGCATGGCGACACGCGCAACCGTGGCCCCGCCATGGTCGAACTGGTCGCGATCTACGACGCCAACGGCTTCGCCATGATGGGCCATGAGCTGCCCGACTACCTGCCCCTGGTTCTGGAATTCTGCGCCGTCGCGCCGGCCGACACGGCGGCGGGCCTGCTGTCCCAGGCCGGCCCGCTGCTGCAGCAGATCCACGCCAAGCTCATGGCGCGCGGCCTGCCGTCGTCGCGCGGCTATGCGGCGGTGCTTGCCGCCGTGCTGTCGGAGGCAGGACTTGCGCCCACCACCCTGCCCACCGAAGCGAACAACCAGGCCGATGAGGACGACCTCGCCGCGATCGATGCCGCGTATGAGGACGAGCCCGTCGTCTTCGGCCCGGAATCCGATCCCGACAAGGCGGGTGCCCGCGCCAAGGTCGCCGCCATGATCCAGCGCCTGCGCTCCATGCGCCAGGCCGCCGTCAAGCATTGAAGGAGAGCCGCCATGTCCGCCCTCTGGAACGGCTTCACCGACTACCTTCACGCCTTCCTCTTCGGCATCTACCCCTACATCTGCGCCGGCATCTTCTTCGTCGGCAGCCTGATCCGCTTCGACCGCGACCAGTACACCTGGCGCTCCGGCTCCTCACAGCTCCTGCGCGGGCGGCAGTTCCGCATCGGGTCGAACCTGTTCCATCTCGGCATCCTGTTCATCTTCTTCGGCCATCTGGTCGGGCTGCTGACGCCGCATGCACTCTATGAACACGTCATCACCGCCCCGCAGAAGCAGCTTCTCGCCGTGATCGCGGGCGGCGTCGCCGGCTTCTTCTGCTTCATCGGGCTGACCATGCTGCTGCATCGCCGGCTGTTCGACGAACGGATCCGCCGTACCTCCACCGGCATCGACATCGCCATCCTCGCGCTGCTCTGGGTGCAACTCACGCTGGGCCTGTCGACCCTGCCGCTCTCTCTCGCGCATCGCGATGGCGGGACGATGATCCAGCTCTCCGAATGGGCGCAGCACATCGTTACCCTCCGGCCAGGTGCGGCGGATTACGTGCGCGGCACCAGCATCGTGTTCCAGATGCACATGGTGCTGGGCATGACACTGTTCCTGCTGACCCCCTTCTCGCGGCTGGTGCACATCTTCTCCGCGCCAGTCTGGTACCTTGGCCGCAACTGGCAGATCGTTCGCCGTCGCGGCACCACCACCGCGCATCCTGGCCCGGTCGGCGCCCCCTATGCCAACCGGGCGGAGTGATTGCCATGGCCGTGCATTTCCACCCACCGCCCGAGAAGAAGCCCACCGCGCCACATCGGCATGGGCCGGACCTGCCCGAACGCGAGATCGTCGTGAACGGCACCACCATCTCGGCGCGGGAGATCGCCGCTGAGATGCAGCACCACCCCGCCGACAGCGCCGAGGCTGCCTGGAACGCTGCTGCCCAGGCGCTCGTCATCCAACGTCTGCTGATCGACGCTGTGGCGGATCGGGGCCTCGATCCGAACGACGAGGCATCGCTCGACGCGCTGCTCACCGCCGAGGTGACGACCCCGGCGCTTGACGAGGCCGCCGCGCGCCGTTGGCATGCCGCCCATCCCGAGCGCTTCGGCGCGCCGGATCTGTGGGAGGCAAGCCACATCCTCATCGCCGCCGACCCGGAGGATGAGGAGATGCGCAGCGCCGCGCGCGATCGTGCGGAGGCGCTGCTCGCGCAGGTCAAGGCGGACCCTGAAAGCCTGCCCGCACTCGCGCGGCTGCATTCCGATTGCCCCTCGGGCCGTGAGGGCGGCCATCTCGGCCAGGTCGCGCGCGGCAGCACGGTACCGGAATTCGAAGCCACGCTCGCCACGCTGCACCCCGGCGAGGTCGGTCCGGGCGTCGTTGCCTCGCGCTACGGCATGCATGTCATCCGGCTCCATGCGCATGCGCCGGCAACCCAGCCCGCTTTCGAGAGCATCGCCGATCGCGTGGCGGCGGATCTGCACGCCCAATCCTGGCGCGAGGGCGTGCGTCAGTTCATCGCCATCCTCGCCGGCAGGGCACGCATCGAGGGCTTCGACCTCGCCGCTGCCGATGGCCCGCTGGTGAACTGATGCCGCGGGCTCTGTCTGGGCTGGCATCGGCGAAGTGCCGCAGGCCACGCGCGCGGGGCCGATCGCCTCGCACGCCGCATTCCTGACCACGCGGATCGCGCCGCCGCCGCGCGTGAGATGACCCGGCGCCGCCATTGAGGATCAGCCCATGCCGGAAGCCGCGCTCGACGCCTGCTGCAATCTGGAACCCGGTCTGCTGCCGCCGCATGTCGCGCTCGCGAAATTGCTCGCGGCCACGGTGCCGCTCGGCGCGGTGGAGACGGTGCCGCTGCATCGCGCCGCGGGCCGGGTGCTCGCCGAGCCGATCGTCGCGCCACGCATGTTGCCCGCTTTCGATCATGCGGCCATGGATGGCTATGCTCTCCATGCAGAGGATCTCGACGCCGGCACGCCGCGCGTGATCCGCCGCATCGCCGCGGGTGATGAGGCCGGCCCCACGCTCGTCGCCGGCACTGCGGCGCGCGTGTTGACAGGTGCGCCCGTGCCCATGGGCACCGCCGCCGTGATCATGGAGGAGCAGGTCAGCCTCGCCGAAGGTCGGCTGATCCTCACCGTGACGCCGCGCGAGGGCCAGAACATCCGCCGCGCCGGGCAGGACATCGCGCATGGCACGCCGCTGCTGGCGCCCGGCCGGCCGCTCGGTGCGCGTCATGTCGCGCTGTTCGCGGCGCTAGGGATCGATGCCGTGGGGGTGCGCCCCGTGCCGCGCATTGGCGTGTTGTCCGCCGGCAACGAGCTGCTGCGCGGCCAGCTCCGCGACAGCAACCGCCCCATGCTGCTGGCGCTGTTGGGCGCGGCGGGGGTGGGGACGGAGGATCTCGGCATCATCGCCGACGATCCCGCGCTGCTCGCCGAGGCGCTGCGTCGCGCCGCGTCGGATCTCGACATGATCGTCACCACCGGCGGCATCGCCGGCAGCGATGCGGATCATCTCGCCGAGGCCGTTATCCGCGCGGGTGGCGGCGCCGAGGTGCTGCGCCTTGCGCAGAAGCCCGGCAAGCCGCTGGGGCATGGCGTGATCGGGCGCGCGCGCTGTCTGTTGTTGCCGGGCAATCCGGTCGCCGCGCTCGTGGGAATGATCGCGCTCGGTCTGCCCATGCTGCATCGCATCGCCGGCGAGACCCGGCGCCGCGAGGTGGCGCTCGAATCCACCCTCGCCACGCTGCTTCGTCGCAAGCCGGGCCGCGAGGAGTATCGTCCAGCGCGCCGCATCGGCACCGACGCCGACGGCCTGCCGCTGGTGGAGCCGCTCGGCGATGGCGGCTCGGCCAGCTTCGGCCCGCTGATCGATGCCGACGGGCTGCTGCGCCTGCCGGCTGCGAGGGCACGCTTCGAGGCGGGCGATCGCCTCGCCTTCCTGCCCTTTCCCGCCGGAGCCTGACCATGGCTCGCCACGATCCAGCCGCCGGCGGCCTGCGACGCCTGGTCGAAGGATTCGACCGCTTCCGCGAGCAGCATTTCGAGCAGGACCACACGCTGTTCGACGCGCTGCTGGACGGCCAGCGGCCGGAGGTGATGGTGATCGCCTGTTCCGACAGCCGGACCGATCCCGCCATCGTCTGCGGCGCGCAGCCAGGTGACCTTTTCGTTGTGCGCAACGTCGCCGCGCTGGTGCCGCCCTACCAGCCGGACCGCCGGCCGCATGGCACCGCCGCGGCGATCGAGTTCGGCGTCGTCGCTCTCGGCGTGAAGCATGTCATCGTGCTTGGCCATTCCTTCTGCGCCGGTGTGCGCTGCCTGCTCGGCCACGACCATGCCGGGCATCGCTTCGAATTCGTCGCCGACTGGGTGGAGGTCGCCGCGGAGGTGCGCGAGGAGATGGACGGCCTGGTCACCGAGGCCGAGCGCGGCATCGTCGCCCGCCGCGCGGAACAGGCCACGGTGCTGTGCAGTCTGCGCCACCTCGCGACCTATCCCTTCATCGCGGAGCGGCTCGCGGATAGCCGCCTCGCGCTGCATGGCTGGTACTTCCATTTCGGCTGGGGATTGCTGCAGGCCGCGGAATCCCCGAACGGCCCGTTCCGCCAGGTGCCGGACCTCGGGCCGCCCGCACCAGCACTCGGCGCGCCTGGCGGCGGGGCGAGCTAGCGGCGGGCGCGGACCACGGGCCTTGGCGTTCCCGCCGGGGATGCAGCACCATGGTCGCGAAACCACGAGATCGAGCACCATGGCCAGAGATGAGATGATGAAACTGGGTGCCTTCGTTCCCGGCGCCCTGACCGGCGGTCATGCCTGGCGGCTGCCGGGTGCAGAAGTCGAAGGCGCCAGCAGTTTCGCCGCCTACCGGCATGTCGCGCGGCTGCTCGAAGCCGGGAAGTTCGACACCCTCTTCATGAATGACGGCGTGGGCGTCCGCGAGCTCGAGCCCGACCTGCTGGAGCGCAACCCGCAAGCCCAGCGCTGGGATCCACTGACCCTTCTGCCGGCCCTCGCCGTCGTGACGGAGCGGATCGGCCTGATCGCCACCGCCAATACGAGCTACAATGAGCCCTTCACCCTGGCCCGGCGGCTGGCCTCGCTCGATGAGGTGAGCGGCGGGCGTGCCGGGTGGAACATGGTCACCTCCCTCGGCGGGGGCGAGAACTTCAATCGCGACGACCACATGCTGCATGCGGAGCGCTATGAGCGCGCGGAGGAGTTCATCGAGGTCATCGCCGGGCTGTGGGATAGCTGGGACGACGACGCCGCGATCCACGACAAGGCGAGTGGGCGTTGGTTCGATGCCGAACGGATGCACCTGCTCAACCATCGCGGCCGTCACTTCACCGTGCGCGGTCCGCTGAATGCGCCGCGACCGCCGCAGGGCTATCCCGTCGTGGCGCAGGCCGGCGCGTCCGAGGCAGGCAAGGCGCTCGCCGCGCGCACCGGGGAGCTGATCTTCACCGCCGCGCAAACCGTCGAGGAAGGCCAGGACTTCATCCGGGACATCGCGGCGCGTGCCGCCCGGCACGGCCGCGACCGCGGCAGCTTCCGCATCCTGCCCGGCGTGGCGGTGACGGTGGCGCGGACCATGGCGGAGGCGGAGGCGACCTATGACCGCTTGCACGACATCAGCGATCCGCGGCCGAGGCTTAAATCCATCTCGCGTTTCGCGAGCCTCGGCGTCGACCTGTCGGAACAGCCGCTCGACGAGCCGGCGCGCTTGCCGGCCGAGATCCCCGAGACGAACACCCATCGCAGCCGCCAGAAGCTGGTCGTGGACCTGATCCGGCGGGAAGGGAAGCTCACGCTGCGCCAGCTTGCCCGCCGACTGAGCGCCGGCGGCCATCGCGTGCTGATCGGCACGCCGGCCAGCATCGCCGATGACTTCCAGCACTGGTTCGAGGCCGAGGCCGCCGACGGGTTCAACATCATGTTCCCCGCCTTTCCCGACTGCGTGGAGGCCTTCGTCACGCTCGTCGTGCCAGAGCTGCAGCGCCGCGGCCTGTTCCGCACCGAATACGAAGGCCACACGCTGCGCGAGAATCTCGGCTTGCCGCGGCCGCCCAATCGTCACCGCGCCGCCCGCACCGCCGCCTGATTCCGGAGAGCACGATCCATGAGCACCCTGACCGCCGCCCGTCCGCGCCCCTCGATCGAGAGCCTGCCTCGCGCCAGCAACCAGCCTGTGTATGCATTGCCGGCCCCGCTGCCGCCGGCGGCGGAGCGGCTGCATCGCCGCCAGCGCCTCGCCGCGGCGTTCCGGCTCTTCTCCCGCTATGGCTACGAGGTTGGCCTGGCCGGCCACTTTTCCGCGCGGGATCCGATCCTGACGGACCATTTCTGGCTGAATCCGCTGGGCATGTCCTTCGCCCATATCCGTGCCTCGGACCTCATCCTGGTCGCGCCGGACGGGCGGGTGGTCGAAGGCGAGGGCATGGTGAACATCAGCGGCGTGCCCTATCACGACGGGATCCAGGCCGCGCGGCCGGAGGTGGTCGGCATCGCGCACGCCCATGCCTTCCACGCCAAGATCTGGTCGGCCTTCGGCCAGGTCCTGCCGCCGATCACGGCCGATGCGTCGGGGCTGCACGATGATCAGGTGGTGTTCGAGCCGCGCCGCCCGTCGGACATGCCGCCCGAGGCGGCACGCCGGGTCGTCGCCGGTCAGGCCATCGCCGCCCTGGGCGAGCGGAACATCCTGATCTGGCAGAACCACGGCCATTGGACGACCGGATCGACCGTGGAGGGGGCGGCCTGGCGGTTCATCGCCTTCGATGAGGCGGCGCGCGGGCAGTTGCTGGCCCAGGCGGCCGGGCAGCCCATCATCCCCGCCACCGCGCCGCGGGCCGGGCGGACGCCCGAACGGGCCGAGGTCTCGGCCTGGCTGAGCTTCCTGCCCCTGTGGGACCGCATCGTGCAGGAGGAACCCGACCTCCTGGCCTGACGCCGGCCGCCATCGCACCGGCCGGCCGGCGGGTCGCCCCGCCGACCGGCCATCGTTCAGCCTTCGATGAAGGCCAGCAGGTCGGCGTTGATCAATTCGGGATGCGTCGCGAAGAGGCCATGCGACAGGCCTTCATAGGTCTTCAGCGTGCCCTTCCGCAGCAGCTTGATCCCCTTCAGCGCGGAGTCCCCGATCGGCACCACCTGGTCATCGGTGCCGTGCATCAGCAGCACCGGCACGTCGATGGCCTTCAGATCCTCCGTGAAGTCGGTTTCCGAGAAGGCGGTGATGCAGTCGAGCTGCGCCTTCGCTCCGCCCGCCATGCCCTGGCGCCACCAATTGTCGATCAGGCCCTGGCTGACCTTTGCGTCCGGCCGGTTGAAGCCATAGAAAGGGCCAGCCGGGACGTCCCGGAAGAACTGCGCGCGATTGGCGACCAGCGCCGCGCGGAAGCCATCGAAGACCTCCTTGGGCAGGCCTTCCGGGTTCGCGGCGGTGCGCAGCATGATGGGCGGCACGGCGCCGATCAGTACCGCCTTGGAGACCCGGCCGGCTTCGGCCCGCGCGAGATAGCGCGCCACCTCCCCGCCGCCGGTCGAATGCCCGACATGCACGGCGCCCTTGAGGTCGAGGGCGCGCGCCAGCTCCACGACATCGGCGGCATAGGTGTTCATCTCGTTGCCGGTGTCGGTCTGGTCGGACCGGCCGTGGCCGCGCCGGTCATGGGCGATGACGCGGTAGCCCTTCGCCAGGAAGAACAGCATCTGGTTGTCCCAGTCGTCGGCGCTGAGCGGCCAGCCGTGATGGAAGACGATGGGCCGGGCCTCCTTCGGCCCCCAGTCCTTGTAGAAGATGCGGGTGCCATCGGCGGTGGTGATCGTGCTCATCGTCGTCAGTCCTGTGTTGGGCGACCCCACGTCGCCCTTCGGTATGGACAGTGGTACGCCTTCGGGCATGCTGCCGCGCTTGGCGGAACCGACAATCAGAGAGGCATAACTGACAGGTGGCGGATGATCCCATTCGCGTGGCCGAGATCGGCCTGCTGATCTATCCGGGGGCGCAGCTTGCCGCCGTTCACGGGCTGACCGACCTGTTCCGCATCGCCGGCGACTGGGCTTTTCCCCGTCACGGCGAGGGGCCGCGCCGCGAGATCCGCGTGACCCATTGGCAATCCCCTGGGCCGGGCGAGGCACCCCGCTGCATCTGGGACAGCCACCCCGGCACCGCCCACCGGCTCACCCATGTCATCGCCCCGCCGTCGATCATCATGCCGGAATTCATGGATCCGATGCCCGAGGCGGCCGCCTGGATGGCCGGCGCCCACAAGGAGGGCGCGCGGCTGTGTTCCGTCTGCGCGGGCGCCTTCGTCCTGGCCGAGACCGGGCTGATCGACGGCCGCCGCGCCACCACGCACTGGGCCTTCGTTGATGCCATGTCCACGCGCTTTCCGCGGGTGGAACTCGCCCTGGACCGGATGGTGCTGGAGGATGGCGACATCCTGACCGCCGGCGGCATCCTGGCCTGGACGGATCTCGGCCTGACGCTGGTGTCCCGCCTGATGGGCCAGGCGGTGATGCTCGCCACGGCCCGCTTCCTGCTGGCCGAACCGCCTGGCCGCACCCAGCGCCCCTATGCCGAGTTCCTGCCGCGCTTCGACCATGGCGACGCGGCCATCCTGCGCGTCCAGCACCATCTGCACGCCACCGGGGCGCGCGACCACACCGTGGCCGAACTGGCGGTCCAGGCGGGGCTGGAGGAGCGCACCTTCCTGCGGCGCTTCACGCGCGCGACCGGCCTGCGCCCCACCGAATACGCGCAGCAGATCCGCATCGCCAAGGCGCGCAGCCTGCTGGAGCTCGGCGGCACTTCCATCGAGCAGATCGCCTTCCAGGCCGGCTATGGCGACCCTGCCGCCTTCCGCAAGGTGTTCCAGAAGCTGACCGGCATGGGACCGGGCGCCTATCGCCAGCGCTTCGGCGTGGGCTGACCGGCAGGCGGCATGCCAGACGGCGCGACCTCTCCTCCACTCACCCGGCCGCGGCCCTTCGTCGTCGCCGGACTCGCCTTCGCGTTGCTCGGCGCCTGCCTCGCCACCATCCCGTTCGCGCGGGAGCCGACGCGCGGGACGGAGGTCATCCTGCCCGCCTATGCGGCGGCGAGCTTCGTGCTCGAGCTGATGACGGCGGTGCTGCTGCTCGCGCTGTTCCGCGTGCGGCGCTCGCCGGCGCTGCTGATCCTCGCCTGCGGCTACCTCTACTCGGGCTTCCTCATGCCGGGTTGGCTGCTGACCTTCCCGGATGTCTTCGCCGGCCTCGGGGTCGATGCCGGGCCGCAGGCGACCGCGGCCATCGCCGCGGCGCGACGGCTGGGCTTCGCCGTCTTCGTCCTCGGCTACGCCTTCGCGCCGGATCGGGGCGGGTCGCTCCTGGGATCGCGGCGCGCGAGCCTGCGCGGCATCGCCCTGACCGTTCTCCTCGCCGCGCTGGTGCTCGGCGCGGTATTGTGGGCGCGGGACAGCCTGCCGCCGTTCATGCGGACGCGTACGGAGGTGAACCCGCTCTGGGCTGTCGTGCCCTATGTCGCGCTCACTCTCTACGCCATCGGCCTCGCGGCCCTGCTGCGCCGCCGCGGCGCGCTCGATCCCTGGATCTGCCTGGTCCTCTTTTCCCTCGTCATCGAGCTGGTCCTGCTGTCCTTCGTCAGCGGCGGGACGCGACTCAGCCTCGGCTGGTGGGCGGGGCGGCTCTACGGCTTGGTCGCGGCGGGGATCGTGCTGCTGGTCCTGCTGTCGGACACCACGGCGGTCTATGCGCGCCTCGCCCAGTCGCTCGCCGCCGCGCGGCGCGGGCGGGAAAACCGGCTGACGGCGATGGAGGCGCTCTCCGCCACCATCGCGCATGAAATCAACCAGCCGCTCGCGAGCATGATCACCAATGCCGATGCCGGCCTGCGCTGGCTGCTCCGTCCCGAACCGCAGCGCGACAGGGTCGAGGCGGCGCTGCGGCGCATCGTCGCGGACGGGCATCGCGCCAACAAGATCGTCACCGGCATCCGCACCATGTTCATGAAGGGCGCGCAGGAACGCGTTCCCTTCGACGTGAACGGCGTGATCCGCGAGGCAGCCGCGGCCGCGGCCGAGGAGGCGCGCCTCGCCGGCGTCACGATGGAGCTGTCGCTCGCCCCCCAGATGGCGATGGTCATCGGCAATGCGGTGCAGTTGCGCCAGGTCGTCTCGAATCTGATAGACAATGCCATCGACGCGATGCGCGCGGAGGGGTTGCGCCAGCGTCACCTGATCCTGCGTTCCCGCTGCACGGAACAGGAGGAGGTCGAGTTCGTGGTCGAGGATACCGGCGTCGGCCTTCCGCCCGGGATGGAGGAACTGGTCTTCGAACCTTTCGTCTCGACCAAGGCCGAGGGGATGGGCATGGGCCTGATGTTCTGCAGATCGGTGGTCGAGGCGCATGGCGGGCATCTCCGGGTGTCGGCGAATCGCCCGCGCGGCACCATATTCCGCGTCGTTCTGCCGGAGGCACGGGGTCTGGCCGGCCAGCCGGAGCCAGGCGCGTGACGGCCTCCTCCATCGTCTATGTGGTCGATGACGACCCCTCCATCCGGGAGTCGCTCGATAGCCTGCTCGCCTCGGAAGGCCATGCCGTGCAGGCCTTCGATTCGGCGCAGGCCTTCTTCGCGGCGAAGCGTCCGGACCTGCCCGCCTGCCTGGTGCTGGATGTCCGGCTGCGCGGCAGCAGCGGCCTCGAATTCCAGCGGGAGCTGACGCGGCGCGGCATCGGCATCCCCGTCGTCTTCATCACCGGCCACGGCGACGTGCCCATGTCGGTCGCGGCGATGAAGGCCGGAGCCATCGAGTTCCTGCTGAAGCCTTTCCGTGACCAGGACCTGCTCGATGCCGTGCATCGCGGCATTGAGCTCGATCGCCGCTGCCGGGCCCAGGCGGCGGAGCTGGCGATGCTGCGGGCCCGCTTCGCGGCGATGACCCCGCGCGAGCGGGAGGTGATGCCGCTCGTCGCGAGCGGCCTGCTCAACAAGCAGATCGCGGCGCGGCTGCAGTTGAGCGAGGTGACGGTGAAGGTCCATCGCGCGCAGATCATGCAGAAGCTGCAGGCGCGATCCCTGGCCGATCTGGTGCGCATTGCCGACCGCCTGGCCGCCGAGGAGGGGGCGTCGCGGCCCGGCGATACCTTCGCATGATTGCGGCGGGGGGACCGGCCCGCCGAGGCTGACGCATGGAACGCCAGTCGCGCCTGGATGGCAGGCCCGTGCAGCCGATCGTCGCCATCGTCGAGGACGACCCCTCGGCCCGGGCGGCGCTGCTCGGCCTGGTGGAGGCGCTGGGCTTCCGCGGCCATGGCTTCACGGAGGCGGCCGAACTGCTGCGCTTCCCCCAACTGGACCGGCTGAGCTGCGTGATCGCCGACATGCGGCTGCGCGGCGGCATGAGCGGGCTGCAGTTGCATGTCCACCTGCGCGTCACGGGCCGGCATCTGCCCTGCATCCTGGTGACGGCCTATCCCGATCAGGCCACGGCGCGCGCGGCGCTGCATGCCGGGGCGCTCGCCTATCTCGCCAAGCCTGTGCCGCCCGAGGCGCTGCTCGACTGCCTCCAGCACGCCCTATCCGAGGAGCCAGGGTAGGTCATACCAACGCATGATGGTCCTGCGACGGCACCGCTCTCTACCACTTCGCCCGGACGAATGGGGGATGCCGCGATGCCGACTGCCACGCCGACGCCGGGGAAGCGTTTGCTCGACCCGACCAACCACCTGCTGATCCTGATCGATTTCCAGTCGCAGATGTCTTTCGCGACCAAGTCGATCGATGCGGTGAACCTGCGCAACAACGCCGCGCTGGTCGCCCATGCCGCGGCCGGCTTCAAGGTGCCGACCATCCTGACGACGGTGGCGGAGAAGAGCTTCTCCGGCCCCATGTTCGACGAGATCACCGATGCCTTCCCGCATCAGGCGATGCTCGACCGTACCTCGATGAACACCTGGGAAGACGCGGCGGTGATCGCGAAGGTGAACGACATCGCTAAGCCGCGCGTCGTGCTCGCCGGGCTGTGGACCAGCGTCTGCATCGTCGGTCCGGCGCTCTCGGCGCTCGACCAGGGCTTCGAGGTCTGCGTCATCGCCGATGCCTGCGGCGACGTGTCCGAGGAAGCGCATGAGCGTGCGATGGCGCGCATGGTGCAGGCCGGCGCGCAGCCCATGACCGCCCTGCAATACCTGCTGGAGCTGCAGCGGGACTGGGCGCGGGCCGAGAGCTACGACTTCACCACGGGAACCGCGAAGCGCTTCGGTGGTGCCTATGGCCTTGGCATCATCTACGCCAAGACCATGTTCGGCGCATCCGAAGGCCATTGAAGGAAGGATCACGCACATGCCCTTCGTCACCACCGCCGACGGCGTCGATATCTTCTACAAGGATTGGGGGCCGAAGGATGCCCAGCCGGTCGTCTTCCATCACGGCTGGCCGCTCTCGGGCGACGACTGGGATGCGCAGATGCTGTTCTTCCTGGCGAAGGGCTTCCGTGTGGTCGCGCATGACCGGCGCGGCCATGGCCGCTCGACCCAGGTCTGGGACGGGCATGACATGGACCACTACGCGGCCGATGCCGCGGCGGTGGTGCAGAAGCTCGACCTGAAGAACGCCGTGCATGTCGGCCATTCGACCGGCGGCGGCGAGGCATTGCACTACACGGTGAAGCACGGCCAGCCGCAAGGCCGCGTTGCCAAGCTGGTGATGATCGGCGCCGTGCCGCCCCTGATGCTGAAGACGGCGGCCAACCCGGGCGGCCTGCCGATCGAGGTGTTTGACGGGTTCCGCGCGGCGCTCGCGGCGAACCGCGCGCAGTTCTTCCTCGACGTGCCGGCGGGTCCCTTCTACGGCTTCAACCGCGAGGGCGCGACGACGCAGCCCGGCGTGGTGAACAACTGGTGGCGCCAGGGCATGGCGGGTGGCGCGAAGGCGCATTACGACGGCATCAAGGCTTTCTCGGAAACGGACTTCACCGAGGACCTCAAGGCCGTGACGGTGCTGACATTGGTGATGCATGGCGACGACGACCAGATCGTGCCCATCGCCGATTCCGCGCTGCTTTCCGCCAAGCTGGTCAAGGGCGCGGCGCTGAAGGTCTATCCGGGCTTTCCGCACGGCATGTGCACGACCCATGCCGATGTGATCAACGCCGACCTGCTCGCCTTCATCACGGCCTGAGCCCGATAGCCGTCGCGCCGAGGGGAGGGATCGCATGAGGATGTATCTGCTCTCCCTCGGCGCCGGCCTGGTGGTCGGCATGGTCTACAGCCTGTTGCAGGTGCGCTCCCCGGCGCCGCCGGTGGTCGCGCTGATCGGGCTGCTCGGCATCCTGGTCGGGGAACAGATCGTGCCGGTCGCGCGACACCTGATCGCCGGGCAGGGGCTGCGCGCGGCGATTGGCCTGTCGGATTGCAGCGCGCATGTGCTCGGCCGGCTGCCGGGCCGCGCGGCGAAGGATGACGTCCCGCCGCCTTCGTGAACCTTTCGGAGCATCGTCGATGCCGGACACCGCCGACCTCATCCTTCTCAACGGCCGCATCACGACGCTGGACCGCGCGCAGCCCGAAGCGGAGGCCATGGCCATCCTTGACGGCCGCGTCCTCGCCCTGGGCACGGATGCCGAGATCATGGCCCATGCTGCGCCGACCACACGGCGCATCGATGCCGGTGGCCGCCGCGTCATCCCCGGGCTGATCGACAGCCACATGCACATCATCCGCGGCGGCCTGAACTACAACATGGAGCTGCGCTGGGACGGGGTGCGCTCGCTTGCCGACGCGATGGCGATGCTGAAGCAACAGGTCGCGATCACCCCGCCGCCGCAATGGGTGCGGGTCGTCGGCGGCTTCACCGAGCATCAGTTCGCCGAGAAGCGCCTGCCGACGCTGGACGAGATCAACGCGATCGCGCCGGACACGCCGGTCTTCATCCTGCATCTCTACGATCGGGCGCTGCTGAACGCGGCCGCGCTGCGCGCCGTGGGCTACACCAGGGACACGCCGAGCCCGCCTGGCGCGGAGATCGTGCGCGATCCCGACGGCACGCCGACCGGGCTGCTCATCGCGCGCCCCAATGCCGGCCTGCTTTACGCGACGCTGGCGAAGGGGCCGAAGCTGCCGCCGGAATACCAGAAGAACTCGACGCGGCATTTCATGCGGGAGGTGAATCGCCTCGGCGTCACGGGCGTGATCGATGCCGGCGGCGGCTTTCAGAATTACCCGGACGACTATGCTGTCATCGAGGAGCTGTACCGCGAGGGCCTGCTTACCGTGCGCCTCGCCTACAACCTTTTTACCCAGACGCCGAAGGGCGAGCTCGCCGATTTCACGCGCTGGACCGGCATGGTCGAGCCAGGCCAGGGCGACGAGCTCTATCGCCACAATGGTGCGGGCGAAATGCTTGTCTTCTCCGCCGCGGATTTCGAGGATTTCCGCGAACCGCGACCCGATCTGCCGCCCGCGATGGAACCCGATCTGAAGGCGGTGGTGCGCCTGCTCGCGGAGAAGCGCTGGCCCTTCCGCCTGCACGCCACCTACGACGAGACCATCTCCCGCGCGCTCGACGTCTTCGAGGAAGTGGACCGCGAGGTCGGCTTCCAGGGTTTGCGCTGGTTCTTCGACCACGCCGAGACCATCACCCCGCGCAACATCGACCGCGTGAAGCGGCTGAACGGTGGCGTCGCCGTGCAGCACCGCATGGTCTACCAGGGCGAGGACTTCGTTGCCCGCTACGGCGCCGCGGCCGCCGAGGAGACACCGCCCATCGCGCGCATGCTCGAAGCTGGCCTGCCCGTGGGCGGCGGCACGGATGCGACGCGCGTCGCGAGCTACAATCCCTGGGTCGCGCTCTGGTGGCTCGTCAGCGGCAAGTCAATCGGCGGGCTGCGCATGACGCGGCCGGATCGGCGGCTCGATCGGGAGGCGGCGCTGCGCCTCTGGACGGAAGGCTCCGCCTGGTTCTCGGGCGAGCAGGCGATCAAGGGGCGCCTTGCCCCAGGCCAGCTTGCGGATTTCGCCGTGCTCAGCGCCGACTACTTCGTAGTGCCCGAGGACGAGATCCAGGACATGACATCGATGCTGACCGTGCTTGGGGGGCGTGTCGTGCACGGGGCAGGGGACTACGCGCCGCTCGCGCCGGCCTTGCCGCCGGCCATGCCCGATTGGTCGCCGGTGCGCCGCTTCGGGGGTTACCAGTCCCGCCTGCGCGCCGATACCGCGACAGCCGTGCAGGCCTGCGCCTGTGCCAGTGCCTGCTTCGTGCATGGCCATGACCACGCCTGGACGCGCCAGGCGCCGGTCAGCGACGAACGTGGCTTCTGGGGCGCCGTCGGCTGCTCGTGCTGGGCCTTCTGATGAGCCAGCAGGAAAGCAACGCCAGCGCGCTTGCCCCGCTGCGGCACCGTGTCTTCGCCGTGCTGTGGGTGGCGACGGTGCTTGGCAATGTCGGCACCTGGATCCGCGATGTCGGCTCGGGCTGGCTGATGACATCGCTCGCCCCCTCGCCCTTGATGGTCGCGCTGGTGCAGGCGGCCAGCACCTTGCCGGTCTTCGTGCTCGCGTTGCCGGCCGGCGCCCTGGCGGATCTGCTGGATCGCCGGCGGTTGCTGATCGGCGCGCAGATCATGTTGGGCATCGTCTCGATGACCCTGGCGACGCTGACAGCACTCGGTGCCATGACGCCCTGGCTGTTGGTGCTGCTGGTACTTGCTGGCGGGGTGGGTGCGGCCCTGGCCGCGCCGGCCTGGCAATCCTCGGTGCCGGAGATGGTGCCCAAGGCCGATCTGCGTGCCGCCGTCGCGCTCAATTCCCTGGGCGTGAATGTCAGCCGCGCCATCGGGCCGGCGCTGGGTGGCGTGTTGGTCGCGGGCTTCGGGGTGACGGCGACCTATCTCGCCGATGCGTCCAGCTATGTCATCGTCATCGCCGCATTGCTGTGGTGGCGCCGTCACGTCCCGGAGCCCGAGGGCCCGCGCGAAAGCCTGCCAGGTGCGATGCGCGCCGGCCTGCGCTTCGCCTGGCATGCCGAAGGGCTGCGGCGCGTGCTTCTGCGTGCCGCGCTGTTCTTCAGCCTGGGCGCGGCGCACTGGGCGCTGCTGCCGTTGCTCGCGCGCCAGACGCTGGGCGGCGGGCCGGGGCTGTATGGCTTCATGCTGGCGGGCATCGGCGCGGGTGCGGTCGGTGGTGCGCTGATCCTGCCATGGCTGCGCCGGCGGTTCGGCGGGCCGGAGGGGCTGATGCTCGGTGGCGCCTTGGCCAACGCGGCGGCGCAGGCGGGCCTTGCGCTGGTGTGGTCGGAGGTGGCGGCGGTGGCGCTCTGCGTGCTGGCCGGCATCGCCTGGATCGCCGTGCTGACCACGCTGAACGCCACGGCGCAGGCGGTGCTGCCCAACTGGGTGCGCGGCCGTGGCCTGGCCGTCTACATGACGGTCTTCTCGGGTGCGATGGCGATCGGCAGCCTCTGCTGGGGTCAGGTCGCGGTCTGGATCGGGATTCCCGGTGCGCTGCTGGTCGCTGCGGCGGGCTGCGCCGCGATCGCGCTGATCGGCCGCACCTGGCCGTTGCCGTTGGGCGAGGACGTGCTCGATCCATCCCACCATTGGCCGGACCCGCAGGGCATGGCGTTGGTCGATGCCGATGGTGGCCAGGTCATGGTGCAGGTGGAGTACCGCGTGCCATCCGAACGGCACGGCGCCTTCCTGAAGGAGGTCGCACGGCTTGGCCGCATCCGGCAGCGCGACGGCGCGACGGCCTGGGGCGTCTTCGTGGATATGGAGGACACGAGCCGCGTGGTGGAATGGTTCCTCGTGGCAAGCTGGGCCGAGCACCTGCGCCAGCATGGTCGCGTGACCGTCGCCGATCGTGCGGTGCAGGAGGCGGTGAATGCGCTGCACGACGGCGACGCGCCGCCGCACGTGTCGCATTTCGCCGGGCTGAGCCGGACGCCACCCCCACGGCACCGGCACTGAACCGAGGGTCAGGTCGCCGGGTCGGGCAGCAGCGCGTCGGAAACCGGCTCCGGCCCGGCGGCGAGCGGATCGCGCGGCAGGACGCGGTGGACCAGCACCAGGCGGGCGAGCTCACGACGTTCGGGCGCGCCGATGCGCGCGGCCTCCCATGCCATCGCGGTGGCGGAGGCGATGTTGTACAGCGCGGTGCCTGCCTGGCGCGCCAGCACCGGCCCGCCATCGCCCGCGGCGTGACGGGCGAGGGCGAAGGCGCGTTCCGTCGCGTCGTCGAGATGCGGGAGATCCTCGGGCGTCGCCGCGCGCAGCGCGGCGAGATGCGCTTCCAGCGCCTCCAGCGATCCCTCGCGCTGCGCGGCTCGCAGCACGTCGAGCGCGACGATGTTCGAGGTGCCTTCCCAGATCGAGCCGAGATGCGCATCGCGCACCAGGCGCGCATCGGGGAAGTCCTCGATGTAGCCGCAGCCGCCCCGCACCTCCATCGCGTCGCCAGTGACGACGCGCGCATCGCGGCAGGCGCGGAACTTGATCAGCGGGGTGAGGATACGCAGCAGGGCATAGGCGCCCGCCTCGCCGGCATCAGAACGGCGCAGCGC
This sequence comes from Roseomonas sp., assembly GCA_041914265.1. GTDB lineage: Bacteria > Pseudomonadota > Alphaproteobacteria > Acetobacterales > Acetobacteraceae > Neoroseomonas. The sequence goes on along the minus strand of JAYSDS010000062.1, from coordinate 14,329 downwards.
ATCGGCGGTCTGGAACACCATGGACCGCGCCTGCTCCGCCCGCATCAGCATCTTCGCGAGCTGGCGCCGCATCAGCGGCAAGGTCACGATGGGCGCGCCGAAGGCGATGCGGCGATGGGCGATGTAGAGCGCTTCGGTCACTGCCTTGCGCATCATGCCCGCGGCGCGCACGCCGTTCGACAGGCGGGAATTGTTCACCATGTCGGCCATCTGGCGCATGCCCGCGCCGGGCGCGCCGATCATCCAGGCCGTGGCACCTTCCAGCTTGATCTCGCCGGACGCCATGGAGCGCGTGCCGAGCTTCTCCTTCAGCCGCACGATGCGATAGCGGTTGGTGGAGCCATCTGGCAGCACGCGGGGCAGCAGGAAGAGCGAGACGCCCTTGATGCCCGGCGGCGCGCCCTCGGGCCGCGCCAGCACCATGGCGAGTTCCGCGTCGGCGTTGGAACAGAACCATTTATCGCCGGTCAGTGCCCAGGATCCGTCATCATTCGGCCCGGCGGTGACGGCGGTATTGGCGATGTCCGACCCCGCGCCCTGCTCGGTCATGAACATCGCGCCCTGATACAGGTCGTCCAGGTCCTGCGAGGTCAGCGCGGGCAGGTAACGGTCGATCAGGTCCTGCGCGCCGAACTTGCGCAGCGTGCGCGTCAGGCTGTCGGTCATGGAGACCGGGCAGCACAGGCCGAACTCCGCCTGCACGAACAGATAGGTGATGGCGTACTTCGCCGCGGCCGGCATCGCGCTCGGCCAGTCCAGCACGCCGCCGCGATGGGACAGCGCGGCGAGGCCGTACTCGCCGAAGGCGACGCGTTCCAACTCGCGATAGGCCGGGTGGTAGGCGATGGACTGGCTGTCCTCGCCGCGGCGCGTGCGCATGTGCAAGGCCGGGGGGTTCACGTCGGCCGTGGCGGCCAGCTCAGCCAGCCGCCCGCCCGCCAGCGCGCCCAACCGGTCGAGATGCGGCGTCAGATGCGCGTTCAGATCCTTCGGCAGATACAGCGTCAGGAGACGCGCCAATGCCGGATCGGCGCGATAGAGGTTCAGCCCGTGGCTGTCGGGCACGGCCTCTGCGCCGATGGGGGCGGGCCGGTTCGGGCGAATGATGGTCATGGCGTCCTCCGTTGACCGGAAGGTGCTGCCCCATGCGCCCGGAAGTCCAGTGCTGAAAATGGCATCCAAGGGCCTGCCGGCCCCAGGCGGGATGAATAGCGGAGAGGGACGGTGCCCCTCTCCGCGCCACCGTCACGACACGCGGAAGTTGGTGAACTGCCAGGGGCAGTCGGCGTCGACTTCCTCGGGGAAGAGCTGTCCGCGATCCTGCAACGGCGTCCAGTCGGAATAGACCCCCGCCATTTCCCCGAGATAGGGGAAGCAGATTTCGAGCGCGCGGGCATGGTCGAGCTCATCGGCCTCGAGGACGCCGGCATCCGGGTTCTCGATGGCGTAGACCAGCCCGGCCAGCACGGCGACACAGACCTGCAGCGAGGTCGCGTTGTTGTGCGGGCAGAGCTTGCGCGCATCCTCGATGGTCAGGCGCGAGCCGTACCAGTAGGCGCCCTTCGCATGCCCCATCAGCAGCACGCCGAGCTCATCCATGCCGGAGGTGATCTCCTCCATCATCAGCCGCTTCTCGGCCTGTAGCGCCCAGTTCTGCCCGGCGAATTCGTGCACGGACAGCACCGCGTCGTCGCAGGGGTGATAGGCGTAGTGCGCGGTGGGGCGATACAGAACGCCGCCGACGCTGTCCCGCAGCGTGTAGTAGTCGGCGAGCGAGATGCTCTCATTGTGCGTGATCAGGAAGGAATGCATCGGCCCTTCCAGCGGCGTCCAGGACCGCACGCGCGTGGAAGCGCCCGGGCGCATCAGATAGATCGCCGCGTCGCAGCCGAAGTCGTGGCGCAGCCCGTCGGCCGGCAACCTCTTCTCATGCGTGCCCCAGCCGAGTTCGGCCGGCTGGCAGCCTTCGCCGGTGAAGCCGTCGATCGACCAGGTGTTGACGAACTCGCCGCGCTGCTTGGCAAGGTTGGCGGCGACCTGGGTGTCGCGCTCCGCAATATGGATGACCTTCACGCCGAGGTCGCGCGCGAGCGTCGCCCAGCCCTGGCGCGTGCTGGGCACGGTCGTGTCGTGGCCGGTGTCCTTCGCGATGTCGAGCAGCGCCTGCTTCACGAAGTGCGAGACGAGGCCCGGATTGGCCCCATGCGTCGTCACCGCGGTCGGCCCGGCGCCGTTCTTCAGCGCGAGCGCGCTCTCCCGCAGGGCATAGTTCGAGCGCTGCGAGGGCGAGAGCGACGGATCAGTATAGCCGCCAATCCAGGGCTCGACGCAGGTGTCGAGGTAGAGGGCGCCGATCTCGCGGCACAGCGTGATGAGCGCGACCGAGGAGACGTCGACCGACAGGTTCAGCAGGAAGTCGCCCTTCGACAGCTTCTCGCGCAGGATCGTGTCGTAGTTCTCCCGCGTCAGCGGCAGGACCGTGTGCGCAACGCCGTACTCGGCGGCGATCGCCGCGCCGCGATCGTCGGAGGTGACGATCTCGATGCGGTCCTTCGGCATGTCGATATGGCGCAGGATCAGCGGCAGGACACCCTGGCCGATCGAGCCGAAGCCGAGCATCACCAGGCGGCCGTCGAAGGCGGCGTGCTTCATCTGAATCGTATCCCCTGTGTCAGGCGGCGCGCGCCGCGGCGGCTTCATAGCCCGGCGTCGCAAGCATCGGCGAATCGGTCACTTCGGTGACAAGAGCCTGGTCGAAGCCGTTGAAGGCGGTGCGCAGCGCCGTGCCATAAGCACCGAGCTGGCCGATCTCGATCCAGTCGCCCTCGCGCACATCGGCGGGCAGGGTCCAGGGACCGCGCATCACATCCGCGCTGTCACAGGTCGGACCGAAAAGCGTAAAGGCGCGCGTCACCTCGGCTGCCTCGCCATCGAGGCGCAGCAGGCGGTGCGGGAAGCGGAAACCGGGCGCGCCGGCATCCGACAGCGCGCCATAGACGCCGTCATTGATGTACAGCGCATCGCCGCGCCGGCACTGCACCTGCACCACCACCGACGCTCCGCCGGCGACCAGCGCGCGGCCGGGCTCAGCCCAGAGGCGCACGCCCGGGGGCAGCAGCGCGGCACCGGCGCGGATCGCGTCCATGAAGGCCGACAGCGGAGGGGGCTCGCTGCCCGGATAGGCGACGGGGAAGCCCCCGCCGACATCGACGACCTCGACGGCGACGCCCGACGCCGCGATCACCTCGGCCGCCAGGGCCAGGGCGCGCGTCCAGGCCGCGGGATCGAGGCATTGCGACCCGACATGGAAGGAGATGCCAAGCCGCGCCGCGTGCGGCCGCGCGGCGCGCAGCAGCTTCGCCGCATCGGCCGGGGTCGCGCCGAACTTGCCCGACAGGTCATAGGCCGCGCTGCCCTTCGGCAGCGCCAGCCGCACGACCAGCCCGAGATCGCCGGCACCGCCCGCAGTTTCCTCGAGGATCTTGGTCAGCTCGGAATCCGTATCCAGCACGAAGTCGCGCACGCCGTGATCCGCCCAGGCGGCGCGGATGGCGGCCCGCGACTTCACCGGATGCATGAAGTGGATCGTGGCGTCGGGGAACATGCTGCGTACCAGCCGCACCTCGGCGTCCGAGGCACAGTCGAAATGCGTCACCCCGCCCGCCGCGATGGCGCGCAGTGTCGTGGGTTCCGCATTGCACTTCACGGCATAGAGCACGTCGCCGGGGAAGGCCGCGACGAAGGCGCGCGCGGCTGCCGTCACGGCCTGCGGGCGCAGGCAGTGCAGAGGTGCCTCGGGGCGCAACGCGGCGACCGCGGCATCGACGGTGCTGCGGCGGAACCCGGCGGGGCGGCGGAGGGGCGCTACAGCGCCACGGGGGCGGAACTGGGTCATCGCATTTGGCCTTGGGGAAACGGTGGGCGCGCCCGCCGCCGGCCCCCCCCCCCCGCGGGGGGGGGGGGGCGGGGGGGCGGGGGGGGCCCCCCCCGGGGGCGCCCCCCCCCCCCCCCCCCCCGCCGCGCGGGGGGGGGGGGGCCCCGCCCCCCGCGCGCGGGGG
>JAYSDS010000062.1:0-10261 GCA_041914265.1 Roseomonas sp. | reverse complement strand
ACTGGGTCATCGCATTTGGCCTTGGGTAAACGGTGGGCGCGCCCGCCGCCGCGCCATGCCCCTTCGGGTCAGGCGCGGCGGCGGGGAATGAGGAAGCCTGCCGGTGGACCGCCACGGACGACGCCCCGCACTCCCCTCGGCCCGAAGGCTTGGGGGCGGGACGGCGGCGCAGCGTCGCGGATCAGCGGCTGCGGCGTATGCGATGGTGTCTCATCGCAAGGCGGCGGTCAGGCGACACAGGCGGCTCCCTCGAACCTTCCGGCCCACGATCATGGCCGGATCGAACAAAGGACGCGTCCGTCGTTGCTTGTGGCCCTGAAGGTCGGGCCTCGCGGCACGTGCGATGGCGTCAGCGCCCGAACCATCGAGCATGGGCCGGAAAATATGCAGTGACTTCACCAGATGCAAGAGGTTTTGCGGGAGGGCGCCATGAACGGCACGCATATCGGCCGGGACACCCAGGTAGCTTACCGGAAAGTATCCTGGCGGCGAGCCTCACCACCGGCACAGCCGCGCCCCGGTGCGGTTATGCGCCAGGATGGCGCGGGCGGTCGCCTCGGTCAGGCTGTCGGCGTCATCCACCAGGATGGGCCGCCACGGGCCGCAGGGTTCAGCGCCGCCGCCAGTCGCGGCGCAGCTCGCCAAGGGCATCGCCAGAGCGATCCACAGCGCGGTCCACCTCATCGCGTACCTCCCGCGCGCGGGCCGCGCGCTCCAGGGTTTCGCCTCGCTGCGCGGTGCGGCCGTCGCGCCGGCCCGAGCCATAGGCGGCGATCAGCAGCGCCACCGCCGCCCCCGCCACCACGATCCAGCCCGCCGCGCGCGACCACGCGGCGGAGAGCAGGGCGGTGATGGCGGTCATGCCGTCCGCCGGGCGCGTTGCCAGATGAACCAGGCCGCGACCCCGACGATGACCGTCACCGCGAGCCAGGGTGCGAGGCTCTGCAGGACGCCCAGCGCCGGCGCGGCCTGGCTGATCGTGTCGATCGCGGGCTGGACGACGGTCACCGCTGCCGCGCCCGCCGCCGCAGTTCCGGCCGCCGCGCGCGCGGTGCCGCTCTGCGCCACGGGGGCGCTGTTCGCCTGCTGCACGCCGGCCAGCCGCAGCCCGGCATCGATGGTCGCGCGGTCATAGGGATTGCCGCCGAGCTCGTGGACGATGATCGCCTCGACCAGCGGGCGCAGATCCTCATGGCGATGCAGGTCGAGCGCCTGGCGCGGGTGGCGGTCCATCCGCCGCGCCACGGCGGCGATATAGGCCTCGGTGTCGTTCTCGGCCCCGGGCGCCCAGCGGGAGACGATGCCGCGGATCGTATTGAGGCCGTGCCGGTCCTGATAGGTCGTCAGGAGCATGGCCAGTGCGCGGATCCCGTAGTCGTGGGAGACGAAGCGCGCGAAACGGGCCCGGCCGCCGGGAGGGTCGGGCTCGACCGGAGGGTCGGCCAGGCCCTGCCAGCGATTGCTGGGTACATGGTCGATATTGCCCGGATTGCGGTTGCGGTAGCCGCGGGTCTGGCGCGGATCCATGGGTCAGTTCCTCACGGGATGGCGCGAGGCTGGCCCGGCGCAAGGCATCCGGGGCATCCTCGGGCGGGATGGGACTGGGGGTGCGGGTGGTGATCAGGCAGGCGGTGGCGACGATGGCGATGTTCGCCGCGATGGCGGGCGCCGCGGCGGCGTCCTGCATCAGCGTCGACCGCCATGCCGAAGCCCGCGACGACACGCTCGCCTTCACCGCCGGCATCCAGCGCGAAGTGCGCATGGCGATCGAGCGCAACCACAGTTGCACGCCCGATCTGCATGTCAGCTTCATGGTGGTGGAACTCGCCGTCATCGCCGGGCGGGCCGGGCGCGGCTGGCTCGTCACCTATGCCGTGACGGATGAGCGCGACGGCGATGTGCGCCCGCACATGGGCGCGACCTGGGCGATGGACCGCACCCAGGCGCTGCTGGATGCGGGCCGGTCGGCGGGGGCGGGCATCCGCTCCCGCTCGCCGTGATGTACCGAGCCTGTCTCGAAGGCCGTCTTGAGGCACCGGTCCGCACCCGGCCACCTATCCGGGATGCTGTCGTCGGGCGGCCGGGTGGGGGTACGGGCCGTTGCCGGGCTTTCCGGACAGGCTCTTAGTCCGCGAGGACGGTCAGGCTCTCGGCCGGGATGGTGACGCTCCCCGCGGCACCGAGCGTGGCGGGCGAGCCGAGCGCCGCCCAGGCGAGCGCATTGCCCCCCGAGACGGCATCGAACAGCCCGACATGGGTCAAGGTGCCGACGGAAGCGGTGAAGGCGAAGCGCAATGCGGCGCTGTTGCGCTGTGTCCCGCTGCCGGTGAACGCCACTGACAGACGAGCATAGCCCACCGCGGTCGCGGGTTCGCCGGTCAGCCCCACGGCGTCGGTGCCCCCGGTGCCGAGGCCGACCCAGATGGCGGTCGGCAGGCTCGGCTGGCGGCCGGTCAGCGCGCGGGCCAGCAGGTTCTTCGAATAATCGGTCAACGCGGTCATGGCCGTCTCTCCTTCGCCTCAGCTCACCACCGCGCCATCGGGCCAGCGCCAGCTGGTGCCGTCGCTGACCGCGAAGCGCTTGTTCGACGTCCCGTCGGAGACAAAGACGAGGCAGCGGGCATAGCCCGACGCCGCGGGCAGGGTGGACACGGTGTAGGTCGGCAACTGGATCGGCGCGGTGGTGGTGACGACGCCCGTGCCCTTCGGCACCAGGCTGATGCCGATGTTCGTGTCCGACCCGCCGACGGCGATCTGCGGCGCGGATCCCGTGGCGTTCGACAGGAGGCGGAAGTAGTTGACAGGCGTCGTCGCCGCGGACGCCGCCTCGACGACGACATTGCTGCGGCCCATCAAGCGCAAGGTCCCGGTCCCCTTCGGCGCCATCTGGAGATTGACGTTGGTGTCGGTACCATCCGCGGCGATGGTCGGGATACCCCCCGTCGCGGCGCCGGTGACCTTGATGCGGTTCACGTTGCTCGTCACCGCCGCCACGGCGAAGGGCGCGGTGGCCGATGGCCCGCCGAGCGTCGCCGTGCCGGCCGAGGTGAGCCGCATTGTCTCGGTGCCCGCCGTGGTGGCGGCGAGCTCGCCGGTGGCGGGAAGGTAGAGGCCGCTGCCTTCCTCGCCGACCAGCACGCCGGGCCGATCGATCCGGCCAGCCGGTGCGCCGAGCGCGACATAGCCATTGGTGCTGCTGTTGAGGAGTGGCCCGCCGTTGCCGTTGCCGAGCAGCGCGGGGCTGCCGAGATACACGGCATTGGCCGTGCCCGAGGCGACGTTGGCCAGATGGATCGCCGCCGAGCCGTCGTTCAGCGCGTTGTAGTATTCGGCACGGAAGGAGGAGATGTCGAGGCGGTTGCCCGTGCCGTTGACGCGGATCGCGTTGCTGTGGGCGTCATCGATGCGCAGGTTGCCGATCTGCAGCCGGGCATTGTTGCCGTCGATGCGCAGGCCGATGCTGCCGGTGAGCGCTGCCCCGGATGCGTTGAACAGTTCCGACTGCGTTGTCGCATTGGCGATCTGGCCGGCGATGTTGTTTGCCTCGATCCAGATCGGATAGAGGGCGAAGTCCGCATAGAGGCTGCCGATGTAGAATTTGGTCGTCACGCCATAGGTCGATGAGGCGAAGCGCAGCACCGAGCGCGCCCCGAGCACGAAGATGTCGTCGAGGAAGATGCCATCCACGCGCCGCAGGACGATGGCGTCCCCGTTCTGCTGCTGCCAGCGGACCACATCGTCGTCGGCGCTGTTGAAGGGCCAGAGATGGACGTGCTGGATGCGGCAGGTGTCGTAGGCACGGTCGATCTCGATGCCGGTGGTGAAGATCTGGCCGCGCAGCCCCTCGATGTTCAGCCGGCCGGAATTGTCGCACCAGATGCCGCGATTGACGCCGGTCAGCATGACGTTGCGGAACTCGACCATGCCGAGGCAGTCCTGGACACGGAAGACGAAGTCGTAGTTGGTCGGCGCCCAGCTCGCATCCTGGGTGGCGCTGTGCGTCTGGCGGATCCCAATGTCGCGCACCGCCGAGCCACGCGCGCCGCCGCCGGTGAAGGTGAAGGGGGTGAAGCCCGTCGTCGTGATGCTGAGCCAGGTGCCGTCGGCGGCGGTCGCGCCTTCGGTGAAGCCGGCGCCCTGGAAGATGATCGACACGCCATCGACCACGATCGCGCTCGCCAGCCGATAGGTGCGGGCGCCGAACTGCAGCATGCCGCCGCCCGCCGCGTTCATGGCGTCGATCGCGGCCTGGATCGCCGGCGCGTCGTTGGTGACGCCGTCGCCGACGGCGCCGTAGTCACGCACATGATAGGACCGGTCGGACAGGATGCCGCTGCGAAGCTGGGCCAGCGTGGTGCGCCGCGTGACGGCCGAACTCCCGCTGCCCTGGACGATGGGCAGGATGTCGGTATCGGCGGCCGAGGCGATGGCGGGCAACACGCTGATCTTGGAATCGGACATGAAGGTCTCCCTGGGAGGTGCGGGACGGGAAGGGCGGGATCAGAGAAGGAGCGTGCCGCCGCTCTCGAGCAGCAGCAGGCCGCCGGTCTCGACCAGCACGCGTGGCGGCTGGGTGACGGCGAAGGGCGGCGAGAGCGCCACGTTCGTGGCGTTCGAAGCATCGACGGCGCGCAGCCTGTATCCCCCGCCGGGCGAGGGGGCGGTGAAACTCGCCACGGCACGGCCGGACGACACCGTGACGGTCTGCGACGCCGCGACCAGCGCACCGGCCGAGGTGAGGAAGCTGAAGGTGATCTGCGTGATGGGGCCGGTGATGGTCGCCCCCGCAACGAAGCTCGTGCCTTCCGACAGCGGGCTCGGCGGTGCGTCGAGCACGATGGCGCGCGGGACTGCCGTGGCGCTGAGCGTGATATCGGCCAGCACCGAGGCCGACCGCAGTAGCGCCGGCGCGGTGCCCGCGGCATCCACCGTCACGCCTCCGCCGGCCAGCGAGCCGCCGCGAATGGGCACCATCGCCGTCGCGTCGGACGCCTGCACGATGACGATGTCGCCTGCCACCAGCAGCGTGCCGGCGGAGGCGAAGTAGCCGGGGATGAGCACCGCGGTCCGGGTGTCCTCGGTGCGGTAGTGCCACAGGGTGAAGCCGTTCGCGGTGGTCAGCGCCGAAAGGCCGCTTGGGAGAAAGGACATGCGGGGCTCCTCGCCCGCCTTCGACGGAGGGCGCGCGCGGGCCCTCCGCCGCGAAGGGCGGGTGCTGGGGGGACAGGCTGTCAGGGTGGGGGCCAGGGTGAGTGCCGGACGCACCTCACCCGTTGGTGACGCGGTGAATACAGGACTGCGGACCTGCGGTCAAGGTAAAAAATCCTACATCGCATTCGCAGCGCGGGGGATGGCAGGACGTCGCTGCGTGATACTCTGCCAGCCTCCATCGAAGGTTGCCCGAAGGACCCGCGCCGATGCTCCGACGCCTGCTGCCGCTGCTCGCCCTGCTCTCCACGGTCCTGCCGGCTGCGGCGCAGGAACGGGTGCTAAATGTCTACAACTGGTCCGACTACATCGACCCCTATGCCGTCGCGCGCTTCACCCGCGAGACCGGCATTAGGGTGCGCTACGACGTCTACGACAGCCTGGAGACGCTGGAAGGGCGGCTGTCCGCAGGGCGTTCCGGCTACGACATCATCGTGCCGACCAGCGAACCGACCTTCGCCCGCCTGGTGCGCGCCGGCGCGCTGCGCCCGATCGACCGCGCCGCCGTCCCGAACTGGGCCAATCTCGACCCGGTGCTGATGGAGCGCGTGGCCGCCATCGACCCCGGCAACCGGCATGGCGCGATCTATCTGTGGGGAACGGTCGGCCTCGGCATCCGCGTCGATCGCGTGCGGGCGGCGCTGGGGCCGGATGTGCCGCTCGACAGCCTCGACATCCTGCTGAAGCCTGAGAACGCGGCCAAGCTCGCGCGCTGCGGCATCATGGTGATGGACAGCCCGACGGATGTGCTGCCTTCCGTGCTGCGCTGGCTTGGCCGTGACCCGAACGGCAACAGTGCCGAGGACCTGCGCGCCGCCGAACAGGCGCTGATGGGCATCCGCCGTCATGTGCGTGCCATCATCGCATCGTCTTCCATCCTGGACGCGCTCGCGACCGGGGAGGCCTGCGTCGCGCTGACCTATTCCGGCGACGTGATCCAGGCCGGCGCCCGGGCGCGCGAGGCCGGGCGCGGCGTCGAGGTCGGCTACGTCATGCCGCGCGAGGGCGCGCAGCTCTGGTTCGACATGATGGCGATCCCGGCCGACGCGCCGAACCCCGAGGATGCGCAGCGCTTCATCAACTTCATCCTGCAGCCCGACGTGATGGCCGGCATCACCAACCATGTCCGCTATCCCAACGCGGTGCCGGCGAGCCGCCCGCTGGTGAACGAGGCGGTGCGCAACGATCCGTCGGTCTTCCCGTCGGCCGAGGCGCTGTCGCGCACCTTCGTCGCCAGCACCCCCCCGCGCGAGGCGGAACGCCTGCGCACGCGCCTCTGGTCGCGCTTCAAGGCCGGACGTTGAGGGCGCTGCTGCGGGCCGAGGCGATCACCAAGCGCTTCGGCCAGACGCTGGCGCTGGATGCGCTCGACCTCGACATCGTCGCGGGCGAGTTCTTCGCGCTGCTCGGCGGGTCGGGGTCCGGCAAGTCCACCCTGCTGCGCATCATGGCCGGGTTCGAGGCGCCGGACGCCGGCCGCCTGCTGCTCGACGGCGCAGACATCGCGGCGACGCCGCCTTGGGCGCGGCCCATCAACATGATGTTCCAGTCCTATGCCCTGTTCCCGCATCTCTCGGTGGCGGACAATGTCGGCTATGGGCTGCGCCGCGCGGGGGTGAAGCGGGCCGAGGCCGCGTCGCGCGTGGCGGCAGCGCTCGCCATGGTGCATCTCGACGGCCTGGGCGCGCGCAAGCCGCACCAGCTTTCCGGCGGGCAGAAGCAGCGTGTCGCGCTTGCCCGGAGCCTGGTTATGCGTCCGCGGCTGTTGCTGCTCGATGAGCCGTTGGGCGCACTCGACGCGGGTCTGCGCGAACGCACGGGCTTCGAGCTGCGCGCCCTGCAGCGCGAGACCGGCGCGGCCTTCGTCATGGTCACGCATGACCAGGAGGAGGCGCTGGCGCTGGCCGACCGCGTCGCGGTGCTGGATGGCGGGCGCATCGCGCAGCTCGGCCCGCCGCGCGCGATCTACGAACGCCCGGCGAGCCGCTTCGTCGCGCGCTTCCTGGGGGCCGCGAATGTGCTGGAGGGCAGCCCCGTCGCGGGCGGCTTCGACAGCGCCGAGGCCGGCGTGACCTTCGCGGGCGCCATCGCGCGTGGCACGGTTGCCGTGGCGCTGCGACCCGAACGCATCCGCCTGATGCCGCTGGCCGAGGGGCCGAACACCGCACGCGGGATCGTCGAGGACACGGCTTTCCGCGGCGACGACACGCTGCTGCTGGTACGCCTGCCGGGCGGGGCGGTGCTGCGCGTCGCCCATGCGGAGGAGGATGGTGCTCCGCCGGCACGCGGTGCTGCCGTCGCGCTGGCCTGGGACGCCGCCGACGTGGTGGCGCTCGCCTCGTGATCGGGCGGCTCGCCGTGCTGGCGCCCGTCTGGGCCTGGCTGCTGCTCTTCGTCGCGGCCCCGGCGGGAATCCTGCTGGCCATCGCCCTGGCCGAGCCGGATGCCGGCCTGCCGCCCTTCCGGTTGGCCTGGTCGCTCGGCGGCTTCGAGACGCTGACCGAGGACACCTATTACCTCGCTGCGGTGCTGACCGCGCTGCGGGTGGCGGCGATGACGGCGGGGGCCTGCCTGCTGCTCGCCTATCCCATGGCGATGGGGATCGCGCGTGCGGCGCCGGGGCGACGCGTGGTGCTGCTCGCCGCGCTGATGCTGCCGTTCTGGACTGGCTTCCTGCTGCGGGTCGGCGCCTGGATCGGCCTGTTGCGCGACGAGGGCTGGATCAACGATTTGCTGCTCGACCTCCGCCTCATCAATGCGCCGCTGCCGCTGCTCTATACCGAGGGCGCCATGCTGATGGGCATGGTGCACGCCTATCTGCCCTTCGCTGTGCTGCCCCTTTTCGCCGCGCTGCTGCGGCTCGACCCGACGCTGGGCGAAGCCGCGGCGGATCTCGGCGCGCGCCCGGCGACGATCTTCGTCACCGTGACCTTGCCGGTGACGCTGCCCGCGGCGGCGGCGGCCTTCCTGCTGGTCTTCATCCCGGCTGCGGGCGAGTTCGTCATCCCGGAACTGATGGGCCCGCCGGAGGCGCAGCTCGTCGGCCGCGTGCTGTGGCAGGAATTCTTCCAGAACCGCGACTGGCCGACTGCCGCGGCGCTCGCCGTCGGCTTGCTCGTGCTGCTGCTGGTGCCGATCCGCCTGTTCCAGCGCCTCGAGGCGCGGGCATGACCCGCGGGCGCTTCGTCGGTGCGATGCTGGTCGCCGGCTTCGTCTTCCTGTGGCTGCCGATCCTGCTGCTGGTCGTCTATGCGTTCAGCGCCGATCGTATTCCGTTCCAATGGGGGGGCTTCTCCCTGCGCTGGTTCGTGGCGCTGGCCGGGAATGACCGCATCATCGAGGCAGCATTGCTGTCGCTGCGCATCGCGGCGGGGGCGGCGACGCTGGCGGTGCTGCTGGGCGGCGCGGCCGGCTGGGGATTGGCGCGATACGGTCGCTTCCGGGGCCGCGCGCTGTTCGGCGCGCTGATCGGTGCGCCGCTCGTCCTGCCGGAAGTGGTCACCGGCCTGTCGCTGCTGCTGCTTTTCGTCGCGCTGGAAGCCGCGACCGGCTGGCCGGAGGGGCGCGGTGCGGTCACGGTCCTTCTCGCCCATGCCACGCTCGGCGCGGCCTTCGTCGCCGTGGTGGTGCAGGCGCGCCTGGCCGAGACGGACCGCAGCCTCGAGGAAGCGGCGATGGACCTCGGTGCGACGCCCTTCATCGCCTTCCGTACGGTGACCCTGCCGCTGATCGCACCGGCCCTGGGGGCAGGCTGGCTGCTCGCCTTCACCTTGTCGCTCGACGACGTCGTGATCGCTTCCTTCGTTTCCGGGCCAGCGGGCACGACGCTGCCGATGGCCGTCTTCGCCATGCTGCGGCGCGGGCTGACGCCGGAGATCAATGCGCTCGGTGCGGTCATCGTGCTGGCAGTCGGGGTGCTGCTTGCGCTGGCGACAGTGCTGATGCGCGCGCGGCGATAGGCCGCGGCGGATTGCCATCGGCGCCGCAGGGCCTAGCATCGCGGCTGCAACGACGCCCGGCACGGGCGCGATGGAGGAGGAAACCCATGCGCCGCAGACATCTGCTGGCCGCGTCGGCCGCTGCGCTCGCCGTACCGCGGCTCGCCTTCGCCGCCTGGCCGGGCGACCGCCCGATCCAGGTCTTTGTGCCCGGCCCCGCCGGGGGCGGGATGGACATCCTGGCCCGCAGCTTCCTGCCCTTCGTGCAGCAGCGCCTGGGCGGGGCGACCTTCGTCGTCGTCAATCGCCCCACGGCCGGCGGCCAGCAGGCCTTCGAGGGCATCGCCCAGGCCGCGCCGGATGGCTTCACCATCGGCGCGGCGCAGGCACCGAATTCCATCACCCTGCCGATCGAGCGCCAGGTGCGCTACCGCGTGCAGGACTTCACCTTCCTCGGCAATGTCATCGAGGATCCCTGCGGGCTCTGGGTGCGTGCCGACAGCCCGGTCGCGACCGTCGCGGACCTCGTCGCCGCCGCGCGGCAGCGGCCGGGCCAGGTGACGATCGGCACGGCTGGCATCGGCAGCGACGACCACCTGCTGGTGCTGGCGTTGCAGGATGCGGCGGGGGTGGAATTCTCCCATGTTCCCTTCAACGGTACGCCGCCCATCGTCCAGAACGTGCTGGGGCGCAGCATCGATGTCGGCTCTTTCAACATGAGCGAGGGCCTCGCGCTCCTGCGCGAGGGCGCGATGCGCGGCCTGGCGCAGGGCGGACCCGAGCGCTGGTCCGGCACGCCCGGCGTGCCGACCTTCCGCGAGCAGGGTTTCGCCGTGCTGGGCGGATCGACCCGCGGCATGGTCGCGCCCCCGAATCTGCCGGCCGGCATCCGCGACGCACTCCGCCAGGCGGTGGCCGAGGCCAATGCCGACGCCGCCTGGATCACCGACGCCACCCGCCTCAACCTGCCGCTGCGTCCGATGACGGCGGAGGCGCAGGAGCGCCTCTTCCTCGATGAGGATGCCAGGCTGCGCGCCATCTGGGCACGCAAGCCCTGGCGCGACTGATAGCCCATTTGAGAAGTCCGGCACCGGCCCGCACCCCCACCCGGCCAC
>JAYSDS010000061.1:0-33070 GCA_041914265.1 Roseomonas sp. | reverse complement strand
CTGACTCTCAGCCCTCCAGCCAGACATTCTCGGCGAAGGTGAAGCCCATCAGCGGCCCGGTCGGGATCGGTCGCAGCCCCTTCAGCCGGCCGATATGCCCGTCATTGTACCCGGTGAACAGCGGCAGGCCGATGCCGCACTCCTCATGCACGATGGTCTGCATGTCGGCGTACATCTGCCGCCGCTTCCCCTCGTCCAGCTCGGCCCGCGCGGCGCCGAGGAGCTGGTCGAAGCGCTCGTTCTTCCAGCCGCTCTCGTTCCAGGGCGAATCCGACTTGAAGAAGAGCGTGAACAGCACGTCCGCGCTGGGGCGCGGATTGATGCTGCCCATGGTGAAGGGGTGCTTGAACCAGACATTGGTCCAGTATCCGGCGGACGGCATGCGCTGAAGGTCGATCTGCAGCCCCGCCGCCTGCGCCGCGTGCTGGAAGATCTGCGCCTTGTCCGCCGCCCCGGTGCCGCCGATGACGTAGAGCGGCAGCCGGGTGTTGCCGATGCCCGACCGCGCCAGGTGGAACTTCGCCTTGTCGGGGTCGAAGGGACGCTGCGGCAGGCCGGCGAAGTAGAAGCGGTTGGTGGGATCGATCGGCTGGTCGTTGGCGACCACGCCATCGAGCGCGGTCTTCATCTGCTCGCGGTTCTGCAGGTACTTCACCGCCATCACGAAGTCCGGGTTGCGCGTCGGATCGACATCCTGGCGCATGATGAAGTTGTCGTAATAGCCGCCCGCCGTCTCGAACACCGCGTAGTTGCGATTCGTGGCGACGCGCCGCTTGAGCCGGTGGGAGATCAGCGCCGCGACCTGGATGTCCCCGGCCAGCAGCGCGTTCACCCGTGCCGATTCATCGGCGATCGCCATCACCTCGACCTCGTCGAGATAGGGCTTGCCCTCCTTCCAGTAGTTCGGGTTGCGCGTTGCGATGGAACGCTCGCCGGGGGTGAACTCCTTGCACAGGAAGGGCCCGGTGCCGTTCGCCGTGGTGAAGTCCGTCGTGCCGGCCTTGACGATCAGGAATTGCGAGACGCCGAAGATCACCGGCAGGTCCGCATTGGGCGCGCTGAGCACGACCTTGACCTCGAGCGGCCCCGTCGCGGTGATCTCCGCCATCTGGGTCGCGAGGGCACGCCCGGTGGAGCCGATGCGCGGATCCTTGATGCGTTCGAGCGTGTAGACGACATCCGCCGCGGTGAGAGGCGACCCGTCGTGAAAGCGGATGCCGGACCGGAGCTTGATGTTCCAGGTCGTGACATCGCTCGTCTCGATCGCCTCGGCGAGTTCGAGCTGCGGCGTCAGGCTGCCGTCGAGCAGCGTCAGCCCGTTGTAGAACATGAAGCCGCGCACATAGTCGGTGCTGTAGGAACCGCGCGCGGGATCGAGCGTATCCTGCGTGCCCGATCCCGACATGGCGAGCTTGATCCGCCCGCCGCGGCGCGGCGTCTGCGCCAGCACGGTCTCGGCATGCAGCAGCACGCCGCCGGCGGTGGTCGCGGTCATGCCCATGGCGGCAAGCCAGCCGAGCAATTCGCGCCGCCCGGTGCCTCGGCGCAACCCCTCCTCCAGACGGTCCATCGTCGGGCGCGTCATGTCCGGCAGCGCGTCAGCCATCGTCCTGTCCCCATGCTTCCCTGCACCCGGCCCGTTCCCGGGTTTGCCGCTGCATGCTGTGGAGGCGCCCGGGCGCGGTCTTGGACGATCTTGCGATGCGCCCCGGCAAATTCGTCCAAGAGTGGGCCTCACCCTTCCCGCATGCTCCGCCCCATGACGATGATCCGCGCGGCGATGCAGGTCGGGGGCGTCCGGACATGAACCCGGTGCTGCTCCGCCTGCTCGCCAATCGCGTCGCGACCGGCCTGCTGACGCTGCTGCTCGTCTCGGTGGTGATCTTCATCGGCACGAGCCTGCTGCCCGGCGACGTGACCGAAGCCGTGCTTGGCCAATCCGCGACACCCGAGGTGGTCGCGGCGATGCGGGAGGATCTCGGGCTCAATCGCCCGGCGCCGCTGCGCTATGTCGATTGGCTGATCGGCCTGCTGCATGGGGATTTCGGCAAGTCGCTCGTCGCGCAGAAGCCGGTCTGGGCGATGATCCAGGATCGCGTGCTGAACTCGCTGATCCTCGCCGGCTTCGCGACCGCGGTGACGGTGCCGCTCGCGATCGGGCTCGGCATCACCACCGCCATGCTGCGCGGCTCGGCCTATGACCGCACCACCAACGTCACCGCGGTGTCGCTGGTCTCGGTGCCGGAATTCCTCATCGCCACCATTGCCGTCATCCTGTTCGCGGTGGAACTGCAATGGTTCCCGGCCCTCTCCTCCCCCCGGCTCGGCTCGCTCGCCGAGATCCTCGACGCCTTCACCCTGCCCGTGCTCACGCTGGCCTGCGGGATGATCGCCCAGATGACGCGCATGACGCGGGCGGCGCTGATCGGCGTGCTCGATTCACCGTATGTCGAGATGGCGCGGCTCAAGGGTGTGCGGCCCGTGCGCCTCGTGTTGCGCCACGCGCTGCCCAACGCCTTCGCGCCCATCGTCAACGCGGTCGCGCTCAGCCTGTCTTCCCTGGTGGGTGGGGTCATCATCGTCGAGGTCATCTTCAACTATCCCGGCCTCGCCAAGATGATGGTGGACGCGGTGGCGACGCGCGACATGCCGCTGATCCAGGCCTGCGCGCTGCTCTCCTGCACGGCCTATATGCTGCTGGTGCTGATGGCCGATGTCTGCACCATCCTCTCCAACCCCCGGCTCCGTCATGGCTGAGGCCGCGGCCATGGCCCCGCAGCGGCGACGCCGCTTCGCCTGGCGGGCGCCGATCGCCGGCTGGATCGGCGCGGCGGTCGTCTTGGCCTGGGCGGTGGTCGCCATCATCGGCCCCTGGCTCGCGCCCTATGATCCCGGCGCCGTGGTCGGGCCGCGCATGTTCGCGCCGATGAGCGCGGCGCATCCCCTTGGCACGGACTACCTCGGCCGCGACATGCTCAGCCGTGTGCTGGACGGGGCGCGCTACACGGTGGTGATGGCCTTTTCCGCGACCTTCCTCGCCTGCCTGTTCGGCTGCAGCCTCGGCATCCTCGCCGCCATCCGCGGCGGCGCCTTCGACGTGGCGGTCAGCCGCGTCACCGATGCGCTGATATCGATGCCGCACATCCTCTTCTCGCTGGTCGTCGTCGCCGCGCTGGGTTCCTCCATCCCCGTGCTGATCGGGATCCTGGCCATCAGCTACACGCCGGGCGCCTTTCGCATCGCGCGCTCGCTCGCGCTCGGGATCAACGCGCTCGACTTCGTCCAGGTGGCGCGGGCGCGGGGCGAGCGCACCGGCTACATCCTGCGCGAGGAGATCCTGCCCAACATGGTGCTGCCGGTGCTGACCGATTTCGGCCTGCGCTTCGTCTTCGTCGTCCTGCTGCTGAGCGGCCTCAGCTTCCTCGGCCTCGGCATCCAGCCACCGCGCGCGGATTGGGGCTCCCTGGTGCGGGAGAATGTGGAGGGCATCTACGACGCGGCGCCGGCGGTGATCGTGCCGGCGCTCGCCATCGCCTCGCTCACCATCGGGGTCAACCTGCTGATCGACAACCTCCCGCGCCGGCGCCGCGGCGCACGGGGCGCATGACCGCGCTAGTGGAAGTGGCGGGCCTCGAGGTGACGGCCCGCAACGACCATGGCGAGGATCACGTCATCGTCCGTGACATCGGCTTCTCCGTGGCGCGCGGCGAGGTGCTGGCGCTGATCGGCGAATCCGGATCCGGCAAGACCACCACGGCGCTCGCCCTGCTCGGCTATGCCCGGGCGGGCTGCCGCTTCACCGGGGGCTCGGTGCGCATCGCCGGCACCGACCTGCTGGCCCTGCCGGAACACAGTCTCGCCGGGCTGCGCGGCCGCACCGTCTCCTACATCGCGCAGAGCGCTGCGGCTGCCTTCAACCCGTCGCGCCGGCTGATGGACCAGGTGACGGAAGGCGTGCTGATGCGCCGGCTGATGTCGCGCAGCGCGGCGGAGGCGAAGGCGGTCGCCCTCTTCGCCTCGCTCGCCCTGCCCGACCCTGACCGCATCGGACAGCGCTATCCGCATCAGGTCTCGGGCGGGCAGCTCCAGCGCCTGATGGCGGCGATGGCGCTGATGACCGATCCCGATCTCGTCGTGCTCGACGAACCCACCACGGCCCTCGACGTCACCACGCAGGTGGAGGTGCTGCGCGCCTTCCGCCACGCCGTGCGCGGGCGCGACACCGCCGCGGTCTATGTCTCGCATGATCTCGCCGTGGTCGCGCAGATGGCCGACCGGATCGTCGTGATGCGGGACGGACGCATCCGCGAGACCGGTCCCACCGCGCGCATCCTCGCCGCGCCACACGACAGCTACACGCGGGAGCTGCTCGCCGCCGCCGCGCCGAAGCCCGCAAGCGCCGATCCGACGCGCATGGAGGCGCCGCTGCTGCAGGTCTCCACCCTCACCGCGGGCTATGGCCCGCCAGGGCGCGATGGCCTGCCGGCCTTTCCGGTGCTGCGCGATGTCGGATTGAGCATCGCACCCGGCTCCGCCCTCGGCGTCATCGGGGAATCCGGCTCGGGCAAGAGCACGCTGGCGCGCGTCCTCGCCGGCCTGCTGCCGGCGGCCCGGGGCAGCGTGACGCTGGACGGCGCGCCACTACCGCCGGACATCGCGCTGCGCACGCGCGACCAGCTCCGCCGCATCCAGATCGTCTTCCAAATGGCGGACACGGCGCTCAATCCGGCGCACAGCGTCGGGCGCATCCTGGCCCGTCCGCTCGCCTTCTATCACGGCCGGCGCGGCGCGGCGGCGCGCAGGCGGGTCGAGGAACTGCTCGACATGGTGAAGCTGCCGCGCGCCATGGCGGACCGCCTGCCGGGCGAACTCTCCGGCGGGCAGAAGCAGCGGGTGAACCTCGCCCGCGCCCTCGCGGCCGAACCGGCGCTGATCCTGTGCGACGAAGTCACCTCCTCGCTCGACACGGTGGTGGGTGAGGCGATCCTCGAACTGCTCGCGGAACTCCGCCGCGAGCTCGGCGTCGCGCTGATGTTCATCAGCCACGACCTCAAGACGGTGCGTGCCGTCTGCGACCAGGTGATGATCCTCTATGCTGGCCGGGTGATGGAGATCGGTGCCGGCGCGGCCGTCACGCGAGCGCCGGCGCATCCCTATGCCGACCTGCTCGCCGCCTCGATGCCGCAGCTTCGCATGGGGTGGCTGGATGGGCTCGATGCGACGCGCCTGGCCGAGGCGAGCGGTACCGCCGACCCCGGCAGCGCCGATGCCTGCGCCTTCTTCAGCCGCTGTGCGCTGCGCAGCGAGGGGTTGTGCGAGACGACCCCGGCGCCGTGGCGCGACCTCACCAAGGGTTCGACCATCCGCTGCCACCGCACCGAAGCCGAGCTGATCGCCGCCCAATGCGGTGCACCCGTTCCGGAATCCGAGATTCAGCGCGCCTGACAAGGGAAGGCCCATGTCCGCATCCAGCCTCGCCGCCACGATCGACGCCGCCCCGACGCGACGCAACGACCCATTGTTGACGCCATTCCGCATCAAGGGCGTCGAGTTCCGCAACCGGGTGATGAGCACGAGCCACGCTTCCACCCACGATGATGCCGGCATGCCCGGCGAGCGCTACCAGCGCTATCACGAGGAGAAGGCCAAGGGAGGCATCGCGCTGACGATGTTCGGCGGATCATCCATGGTCGCGCCGGATTCGAGCTGGGGCGGCGGACAGATCAATGTCAGCACCGATGCGGTCATCCC
The DNA here is from genome assembly GCA_041914265.1 of Roseomonas sp. GTDB lineage: Bacteria > Pseudomonadota > Alphaproteobacteria > Acetobacterales > Acetobacteraceae > Neoroseomonas. The sequence goes on along the minus strand of JAYSDS010000061.1, from coordinate 27,319 downwards.
GTATCTGCGGCAGTTCTCCGACCGCATCCACAGCCATGGCACCAAGATCATGTGCCAGATCTCGCATCTCGGCCGGCGTGCCACCTCGGCGGCGACCAACTGGCTGCCCACCGTGGCACCTTCCGCCATCCGCGAGACGCGGCATCGCGACATCCCGCGCGAGATGGACCGCCCCGACATCGACCGCATCATCGCGCAATATGCCGAAGCGGCCTATCGCTGCCAGGAAGGCGGACTCGATGGCGTGGAGACGGTGACGGGCGGGCACCTGATCGGCCAGTTCCTCTCACCCCGCACCAACCAGCGGACCGATAGCTTCGGCGGCTCCATCGAGAGCCGCGCCCGCTTCGGCCTGATGGTGCATGAGGCGATCCGGCGCCGCGTGAAGGACGATTTCCTGGTCGGCATCCGCTTCGTGGTGGATGAGCTCACGGCGGATGGCATCGACTACGACGAGTGCCTGCGCCTCGCCGTGCTGTTCGAACGCGAAGGCCATCTCGACTTCTTCAACGCCATCGCCGGGCGGATGGATACCGACCTGTCGCTCGCCGAGCACAACATGCCCGGCATGTCGCAACCGCTGACGCCCTTCCTTGCCGCTGTCGGCGAGTTCCGCAGGCACATCAAGCTGCCGATTTTCCACGCCGCGCGCATCCCGGACGTGGCATCGGCGCGCCACGCCATCGCGGCGGGGCTGCTCGACATGGTGGGCATGACGCGCGCCCACATGGCCGATCCGCAGATCGTCAACAAGCTGATGCGGGGTGAGGAAGACCGCATCCGCCCCTGCGTCGGCGCCTCCTACTGCATGTACAAGAAGACGAACTGCATCCACAACCCGGCCACCGGGCGCGAGCTGACCATGCCGCAGATCATCCCGCGCGCCGCCGTGCCGGGACGCAAGGTGGTCGTGGTCGGCGGTGGCCCGGCGGGGCTCGAGGCCGCGCGCGTCAGCGCGGAGCGCGGCCATCGCGTGGTGCTGCTCGAAGCCGGCAGCCGTCCGGGTGGGCAGTTGCTGACCGCGGTCCGCGCCACCTGGCGGCGCGACCTCGTCGCCATCATCGACTGGCGTGTCAGCGAACTTGCGAAGCTCGGCGTCGAGATCCGCACCGACACCTATGCCGAGGAAAGCGACGTTCTCGCCCTCAATCCCGATGCGGTCATCGTCGCAACCGGTGGGCTGCCCGACACCGCGTGGCTCGACGGGGCCGAACACTGCACCACGGTCTGGGACGTGCTGGGCAATCCCACCGAGGTGAAGCAGGACGTCATCGTCTATGACGGCACCGGGCGGCACCAGGCGGTGTCCTGCGCACTGCACCTCGCGGAGCAGGGGCGCCAGGTTCAGTTCGCCACGCTCGACGACAACATCGCGCTCGAGATGGAATACAATGCGCGCGTGGTCTATCGGAAGCGCTTCGCGCTGAACGGCGTGAAGGTGCTCGCGGATCACCAGCTCATTCGCGTGCGGCCGCAGGGCAACCGTCTTGTCGCCACCTTCCGCAGCGAACTCACCGACCTCGAAACCGAACTCACCGCAGCACAGGTGGTGATCGAGCGCGGCACCCAGCCGGTGACCGAGCTGTATGACGGGCTGCGCGATCGTTCGGCCAATCGCGGCATCACGGACATCGATGCGCTGCTGGCCGGCCGGCCCCAGCTTGCCGAGACGCCGGCCGGCGGCGCCTTCGAACTGCACCGCATCGGCGATGCGGTAACCAGCCGTGGCGTACATGCCGCCATCTACGACGCCATGCGCCTGTGCATGGCACTGTAGCGGGCAGCATGGCAAGCGCCGACATTCCCGACGCCAGCCTCGTGCTGCGCGGCTTCGAGGAAGCCGACATCGCCGCGGCACAGGCGATCTCGGCCGCCGTCGGCTGGCCGCATCGGCGCGAGGATTGGCAGATGGCCTGGCGCCTCGGCAGCGGCATCGTCGCGGAAAGCGACGGCGCCGTCATCGGCACGGCGCTCGCCTGGCCTTACGGAAGCGGCCTCGCCACCATTGGGCTGGTGACGGTGGCGCCGGCGCATCAGAAGCGTGGCCTGGGACGGGCGATGATGCATCGCCTGCTTGCATCGCTCGGCGATCGCCGGCTGGTGCTGCATGCGACGAGGGCCGGCTTGCCGCTGTACCGCGAGCTGGGCTTCCGACCGGTCGGCGCCATCCGCCAATGCGACGGTGCGACCTTTCACGGCGACCCCATCATGCTGCCGCCGGGCGAAAGGCTTCGCCCGATGGTGCGCAGCGACCTCGGCGCGCTGGCCGCCCTGGACCAGGAAGCCTTTGGCGCACCGCGCGAGGCGCTGATCGCGGCACTGATGGCCGAGGCGCGTGGCGTCGTGCTCGACCGCGCCGGACAGCCAGCCGGCTTCGCGATGCTGCGCCGCTTCGGCCGTGGCCAGGTGATCGGGCCGGTCGTCGCGACCGACGCACGCATGGCGCGGGCCCTGATCGGCCATTGGCTCGGTAGCCAGCAGGGCATGCTGCTGCGCCTCGACGTGCCGGAGGAAAGCGGCCTTGCGCCCTGGCTCCAGGGCCTCGGCTTCACGGTATCGGAACCGGTGGAAGCGATGATGCGCGGACCCCTGCTCCCTCCGGCCGGGGTCATGCGTCGCTTCGCACTGGTCAGCCAGGCGCTCGGGTGATCCGCAGCATTTCCGCGCAGCTCCGCCAGCCCCGGCGCAACAATCTGCGGCTGCCACGCTTTGCTTCGGCGCCACCTGCGGTCCAAGGGTCGATAGGCTCCCTCCTGAAGCCGGAAGAAACCGGCCGTTTCAGGGAAGGCGGCGCGACGGACACGGGTTTGGCCGCCTGTGGAGACGTGCAATGGAGATTTCCGTGGACGCCGATGGCGACGGGCTGGCGCTATGCCGGCCGACGCGCCCGCTTTCGCCGGCGATCCGTGCCGCGCAGCGCTGCATCGAGGCCAACTACGCCGAGACGTTGAGCCTCGTGCAGCTTGCCGCGTTGAGCGGGCTCAGCATGCATCGCTTCGCCACGGCCTTCCGCGAACAGGTCGGCATCCCGCCGCATCGCTACCAGTGCCATCTGCGCCTGCGGCGTGCCCGGGAATTGCTGCGCCAGGGCATGCCGCCGGCCGATATCGCCGCGGAACTCGGCTTCTTCGACCAGAGCCATCTGTCGCGCCATTTCAAGCGGCGCTATGGCGTGACGCCGGCAAGCTTCGCGGGGTATCGGGGACGACGCCCGGACTTCGCCACCCTGCCTGCCTCATCCCCGGCCGCGCACGCCACATCCTGCTAGGAACACCCCATGCGCCTCACGGATTTCAACACGCTGACCTTCGACTGCTACGGCACGCTGATCGATTGGGAGAGCGGCATCCACACGGCCCTGCAGCCGCTGGTGGCCAAGGTCGGCACGGCGCTGTCGCGCGATGCGGCATTGGAAGCCTTCGGGCAGGAGGAAGCGGCGCAGGAAGCCGAGACGCCGCGCATGATCTATTCCGACATCCTCACCGCTGTGCATCGCCGGCTGGCGAAGGCGTGGGATGTCGCGGCGACGGAGGAAGAGCACCAGCGCTTCGGCGCCTCGGTGCCCGACTGGCCCGCCTTTCCCGATTCACCCGAGGCACTCGCCTATCTGAAGCAGCACTACAAGCTCGTCATCCTGTCCAATGTGGACCGGGTAAGCTTCGCCGGCAGCAACCGCCGTCTTGGCGTAACCTTCGACGCGATCTGCACGGCGCAGGACATCGGGTCCTACAAGCCGGACCTCGCCAACTTCGCATACATGCTGCGCCATCTGGCGGAGATGGGCGTCGGCAAGTCGGACATCCTGCACACCGCGCAGAGCCTGTTCCACGACCATGTGCCGGCGAAGAAGATGGGCCTGGCATCGGCCTGGATCGACCGCCGCCACGCGCAGGCCGGCTGGGGTGCGACGCCGCAGCCTGCCGAGGAAGGGCGCTACGATTTCCGCTTCGAGAGCCTCGGCGCGATGGCCGAGGCGCATCGCCTCGCGCTCGGCGCGCGCTGACGGTTTCCTGCCGGGCTGGCGCCGTCGCGCCGATGTTCGCGGCAGAGGGAGAGGGGCTCTGCCTCTCTCCAAACCTCACCCGGCCAGGATGCCGTGCATCCTGGACCGCCGGCAAATTGCCGCCTGGCGCCACAGCCAGGCCGCCCACGCCCGTCAGCTCCGGTTCGCGTTCGCCGGCCGCGCCAGCCCAAGATGCTCACGCAGCGTCGTGCCTTCGTATTCCGTCCTGAACAGCCCGCGACGCTGGAGTTCAGGCACCACGCCAGAGCAGAAGCGCTGCAACGCGTCCGGCGCCGTCGGGAAGGTCAGGATGAAGCCGTCGCAGGCTTCCGCGGTCAGCCATTCCTCCATGTGGTCCGCGATCTCCGTGGGGGAGCCGCACAGCGTGTTGCTGCCCCGCCGGTATCGCCGCACCATCTCCCGCAGCGTGAGCCCTTCCTCAATCATCGCGACGATGCGGCTGAAGAAGCCAGCGATGCGGTCGGTGCCGGCCGGGATCATGGACCGTGGCACGGGCTCGTCCATCGGCAGGCCGCCGAGTTCGACGCCGAAATCCTCCGACAGCACCTGGAGATAGACCTCCTCATGCACCTCGGCGTCGAGGGCGGCGAGGCGGGCCTGGGCGTCTTCCTTAGTGTCGCCGACCATGACGCTGAGGCCAGGCAAGATCTTAAGGCTGTCCACCGCGCGTCCCTTGCCGCGAAGGCGCGTGCGCATCTCCCGGTCAAAGTCACGTCCCTTGTCGAGGCTGCTGCCGCTCGCGAAGATCACCTCGGCGACCTCGGCCGCGAAGTCCTTGCCGTCTTCCGACTGGCCGGCCTGGATGATCACCGGATAGCCCTGCGGCATGCGCGAGACATTGAGCGCACCGCGTACCTTCACATATTCGCCGCGATAGTCGATCGGGTGGAAGCGCGCGGGATCGAAGTAGCGATTGCTGACGGGATCCTGCACCACCGCCTCGTCCTCATAGCTGTCCCAGAGCTGCTTGACGGCTTCGAGATACTCCCGCGCACGGCGATAGCGTTCGCGATGCGGCGGCAGGGCTTCCGCCCCGAAGGCATGGGCGGCCTCGGGCTTCGCGGAGGTGACGATGTTCCAGGCCGAGCGCCCATGGCTCAGATGGTCCAGCGCGGCAAGCTGGCGCGCCACGTTGTAGGGCTCGCTGTAGGTGGTGGTGACGGTGCCCGCCAAGCCGATACGCGTCGTCACCTGCGACAGCGCGGAGAAGAGCGTCAGCGGCTCCAGCACGTCCATGTGCTGCGGATGGCGGCTCCAGGCGCTGACATTGCTCATCCGCGCGAAGGGCACGTCGGCGCGGAACAGCATGTCGAGCTTCGCCGCCTCGGCGATCGCGGCGAGCTTGTGAAAATGCTCGATGGTGGTGGCGGCGCGCAATGGCGCCTGCCGCCAGGAAGCCGGGTGGTTGCCCGTATTGTACATCGCATAGCCGAGATGCATCCGCCGTCTGCTCACGCGCACCGTCCTCTATTGAATGGGCCTGGCCTTCATCGCCAGGGTCAGTTCGCTGCTGCCGGCCGTCCCTGGGCGATAGGCGATGCCCGCGCGCGAGGCGAGGATCAGCGGCGAGGCGAAGAGCGGAATGAACATCCGGTTCTCCGTGCCGCGCCGGAAAGCGACCATCTCCATCGCGAGACGCCGACCCTCATCGCCTTCGAGCTGGGCGTCGCGGATGCTCTGGTCGGCGACCGGATCGGACCAGCCGCTGCGGTTCGCCGTGCCCATCCCGCGCGCGCGATCGAAGCTGTGATACATCGCGACCAGCGTCGCCAGCACCTCGCCCTGGCTGTTCGACCAGCCCCCGAGGAAAAGCGGCTGCGGATTGGCACCCGCACGCACCCGGCCGAAATAGACCGTTCCCGGCACGGCATCGACGCCCGTCCGGATGCCGATGCGCGCGAACATCTGGCTCAGCGCCTGGCAGGTCTCGGCATCCGCGACGTAGCGGTCGTTGGTGCACATCAGGCTGGTGGCGAAACCGTCCGGATAGCCTGCCTCGGCCATCAGGCGGCGCGCCTCGGCAAGGTCGAAGGCATCGGGCGTGACATCGTCCAGATAGCCGCGCATGCCAGGCGTGGCGATCTGGCTCGCCGGCTGACTATAGCCGCCGAGCAGGCTGCGGATCATGCCCTCGCGATTGATGGCGAGCGACATCGCACGGCGCACCAGCGGGTTCTTCAGCGGTTCGATATCGGCACCCGCGGCGCGCAGTGCCTCCGCGTTGCCGCCGCCCAGATTGACGCCGAGGAACATCACGCGCGACGGCGTGCCCACATGCACGGCGATGCCGCGCCGCTGCGCCAGGCTGGTGGCATCGCGCGGCTGCACTGACTCGATGAGATCGACATCGCCCGCCAGCAGCGCCGCACTCCGGGCCGTATCGTTCGGGACGATACGGAATTCGAGCCGGTCCCAGGCCGGCCGGCCGCCGTAATAGGCTGGGTTGGCCGCCATGGTGATGCGCCCGCGGTCGGCGAACTGCCCGTAGCGATAGGGCCCCGTCCCGATCGCCGCGACGCCGCTGTTGAAGGCGCCGGTCGGCTGCCCCTCGGCCGCCCGGCGCGAGACCATCATCAGCCCCGCGATCTGTTCCGGCAGGGTGGGGTTGGGGCGGCTGGTGCGCAGCTCGACGGTCAGCTCGTCGATCTTCACCACCTCGGTCACCGTCGCGATGTAGGGCGTATAGGGCGACGGGTTGTTCGGAATGTTCGGCACGCGCTGCAGCGTGAAGACGACGTCATCCGCGGTGAAGGGCGACCCGTCGTGGAAGGTGACGCCGGGGCGCAGCGTGAAGCGCCAGGCCTGCGGCCCCTCGCGCGTCCAGGCCGTCGCGAGGTCGGGCTGCAGGCGACCATCCTCATCCATCCGCAGCAGCGTGCTGTAGAGGTGCATGTTGTAGGACATGTTCGACCCGAGCCAGAGGAAGTGCGGATCGAGTGTCGGTACATTCGCCATGCCGAGCCGCAGTTCCGCGGCCGGTGCCGCGGTCGAGACCATCAGGGTGAACATTGCGGCCTGCGCCATGCGCCGCAACGACGCTGCACGAACGGGTGCGCTGTGAGCCATCCGACCACCCTTCGAGGGCTTGTTGTGGACGCCACGCAACTGGCTTGCCGAGCATTCGCTGTTGTCTGGCGCCGATCCTTCCAATGAGTCCGCCCGAGGTCCAAGACAAAGGCGCAGGGCACCCATAACCCGGCCTCATGCCGTCCGGCCGGGCGGGATGGCACGAGGATGACGGCCGCCGGCAACAGAAAACGCGCCTTGCGGCGCGTTTCCGATCAGGCCCGGCAATGCGCAAGGCAGTTCAGCGACGCGTGGCGTCGTCCTCGCGCATCTCGAACCACATCGCATTCAGCACGGCGAAGGTCACGGCGAGGGGCAGGCCCAGCGCCCAGGCGAAATACCACATGGTCGTCTCTCCTTCTCTCTCGTGGCGATCAGTAGAAATGCCCGGCTTCCTGCCGGACCTCTTCCTCGGTCACCTTCCCCCACAGCACCCGGTACACCCAGGCGGTGTAGGCGAGGATGATGGGCAGGAAGACCACCGTGACGAACAGCATGATGAACAGCGTCAGGTGGGACGAGCTGCTGTCCCACACGGTCAGGCTGGAGCGGGGGTCGATGGTGGAGGGCAGGATGAAGGGGAACATCGACACACCGACCGTCGAGATCACCCCGAAGATCGACAGGCCCGAAGCGAGGATCGGCAATCCTTCGCTCCGCGTGCGAAGCGCGATGCCGGCGAGCGCCGCGCCGGCCAGGCCAAGACCCGGCGCGATCCACAGCCAGGGCCGGGCCGCGTAGTTGTCGAACCAGGCGCCGGGTGCGACCGCCACCTGCTTCAGCAGCGGGTTGGATGGACCATCCACCACGATCGCGCTGGTGATGCGGAAGCCATCGACGAACTTCCACAGCAGAAACCCGGCCAGGGCGAAAAGCACCACGGTCAGCAGTGCCGCGATGGAACCGAAGCGACGCGCGCGCTCCGCCACCATCCCCTCGGCCTTCAGCGCGAGCCAGCCGCTGCCATGCATCACCAGCATCGAGACCGACAGCAGCCCACACAGCAGGGCAAAGGGATTGAGCAGCCCGAAGAAGGATCCCTCGTAGAAGGAGCGCAGATCCTCATCGAGCCGGAAGGGCGCGCCTTGCAGCACATTGCCCACCGCCACGCCGAAGATGAGGGCGGGCACGAAGCCGCCGACGAACAGCGCCCAGTCCCAACGGTTGCGCCAGGCCGCATCGTCCCGCTTGCTGCGGTACTTGAAGGCGACGGGCCGCAGGATCAGCGCCGCCAGCACCACGAACATGGCGAGGTAGAAGCCGGAGAAGGACACCGCGTACAGCGGCGGCCAGGCGGCGAAGATCGCGCCGCCGCCCAGGATGAACCACACCTGGTTGCCTTCCCACACCGGGCCCACCGTGTTGATGGCGACGCGCCGCTCGACGTCGTTCTTCGCCACGAAGGGCAGCAGGGCGCCGACCCCCATGTCGAAGCCGTCGGTGGCCGCGAAGCCGATCAGCAGCACGCCCAGCAGTACCCACCAGATGAGCCGCAGGATCTCGTAGTCGATCAGGGTATGGAGGATCATGGCGTCTCACTCCGCGGGTAGGGCGCCGCGCATGGGCGCGGGTTGGCCGAAGGGGTACAGCGCCGCCTGATCCGCGCTGGGCGGCGGGCCCTTGCGGATGGCGCGGACCATCAGCGTCATCTCGATGACCAGCAGGATGCTGTAGATGATCACGAAGCCGGCCAGCGTCAGCAGCACCTCGGTGATGCCAAGGCTCGAGACGGCGACGGCGGTGGGCAGCATGCCCTCGATGATCCAGGGCTGGCGGCCGACTTCGGCGACGATCCAACCCATCTCCGCCGCGATCCAGGGCAACGGGATGGAGAAGACCGCGACCCGGAGCAGCCAGCGATACCGGTCGAGCATCTGCCGCGCCGAGAGGAAGAAGAAGGTCGCGAGCAGCGCGATGAAGAAGAAGCCGAGGCCCACCATGATGCGGAAGGACCAGAAGATCACCGGCACCTCGGGTACCAGGTCCCAGGCCGCCGCCTCGATCTGCGCGGGCGTCGCCTGCCGCGGGTCGTCCGTGTAGCGCAGCAGCAGGAAGGCATAGCCGAGGTTGCGGCCATTCGCCTCGAAGGCCTCGCGCACCGAGGCGGGCACGTTCTCCGCCCCGCGCGCCGCGCGAATCTGCTGGAGCGCATCATACGCGACGATGCCGTTGCGCACGCGCACCTGCGCCCGTTCCACCAGGTCCTTGATGCCGGGGATCTGGGTGTCGAGCGAGCGCGTGCCGATCAGGCCCATCACATAGGGGATGGTGATGATGTGGTGCGTCTCGCGCGCCGACTGGCTGGGGAAGCCGAGCAGGGTGAAGGAGGCGGGCGCCGGTTCCGTCTCCCACATGCCCTCGATGGCGGCGAGCTTCATGCGCTGATGCTCGGTGGTGAGGTAGCCGCTCTCGTCGCCCAGCACGACGACCGAAAGCGAAGAGAGCAGCCCGAAGGAGGCCGCCACCGCCATCGACCGCTTGGCCAGCCCGATATGCCGCCCCTTGAGGATGTACCAGGCCGAGACGCCGAGCACGAAGATCGAGGCCGTGACATAACCCGCCGAGACGGTGTGCACGAACTTCGCCTGCGCGACCGGATTGAACAGCACGTCATAGAAGCTCGACACTTCCATGCGCATGGTGGCCGGGTTGAACAGGCTGCCGACCGGGTTCTGCATCCAGCCATTGGCGATCAGGATCCACAACGCCGAGAGGTTCGACCCCACCGCGACGCCGATGGTCGCGAGCAGATGGCCGAGCTTCGACAGCTTGTCCCAGCCGAAGAAGAACAGCCCGACGAAGGTGGCTTCGAGGAAGAAGGCCATCAGGCCTTCGATGGCCAGCGGCGCCCCGAAGATATCGCCGACATAGTGGCTGTAGTAGCTCCAGTTCATGCCGAACTGGAATTCCATGGTGATGCCGGTAGCCACGCCGAGCACGAAGTTGATGCCGAACAGCGTGCCCCAGAACTTCGTCATCTCTCGCCAGATGGGACGGTCGGTCATGACATAGACCGTCTCCATGATGACGAGGATGATCGACAGGCCGAGCGTGAGCGGCACGAAGAGGAAGTGGTACAAGGCCGTCATCGCGAACTGCAATCGCGACAGGTCTACGACGTTGAGCTCCATGCGGCGTGCCGGCCGGCGCCGGCCTCCCCGGTAGAGGTTCGCGCCGCGCGGGATGACGCGGCACGGTGGCCCGGACGGCTAGTCCGGGCGCAGGGCTTCCAGCGCGGCGGCGAAGCCTGGCTCGCCGCGGCACCACGTTCCGATCACGCGACCATCGTCGAGGCGAATGAGCCGGTCGGCCCAGGCCGCCTCGCGCCTCATATGGGCGATTGTCAGCATCGCAGCGTCTCCCCGCGATTCCATGATCTGCGTCAAGATCTTTGCCGCAGTTGCGGCATCGAGCGCCTCGGTCGGCTCATCAAGCAGGAGCAACGGTGCATCGCGCAACAGCAGGCGAGCCAGGGCGAGGCGCCGCTGCTGCCCCACGGAAAGGCCGGCCCCGCCCTCCCCGAGCGGCGCGTCGAGCCCGCGCGGCAGCGCCCGGATGGCTTCCTCCAGCCCGGCCGCGCGCAGCGCTTCCCACAGCGCGGCGTCGTCGGCCTCCGGCCGGGCGAGCAGCAGGTTGCCGCGCACGCTGTCGTGAAAGAGATCGACGCGCTGGCCCAGCAGCGCATGCGGCAGCACCGCGACCGAGCCGGCATCGGCCCGCGCCTCGCCGTTCAGCAGGGAAAGCAGGGTCGATTTCCCCGCGCCGCTCGACCCGATGACGGCGACGCGTTCCCCGACCGCAATCTCCAGGTCGAGCCCATCGAACAGGGGCCGCGCCGCACCCGGCGGTGTGTAGCGCACGTCTTCGAGGCGGAGCGCCAGTCCGGCCGGCGGCTCCGGCAGCGGTGGCGGGGGAACGGCATCCAGCGCCGGGACAAGCCGCGCCGCGGCCCGCGCGCTGCGGCCAAGCTCGACCGCCCCGCGGCGCAACGCCGCGAACGGCTCCAGCGCCGCCAGCGCGACCAGCATCACCAGCGCGGCCTGCGACGCGGAGAGCACGCCCTGCTCGGCCAGCCCCGCCACCGCGAGGCCCGCGCCCCCGAGCAGCACCGCGCTTGCCAGGCCGAAGCCGAAGCCAGCCGCCGTTTCCAGCGCATGCAGCGATGCGTCGGCGGCGGCGAGCCGCGCCTCTGCCGCCCGCACCGCCGCCGCCTGCGCGCCCAGCCGCCCGACCATGACCAGGGCGAGCTGCCCCGCCACGAGATCCACCGTGCGCACGCGCAGCGCCTCGAGCGCCGCGGCACGCCGGCGGGCGGCGCGCTCCGCCGCGGCGGCCAGCCACAGCGGCAGGCCGAACCCCGCCAGAAGCAGCAGCAACGCCACCACGACGCCCAGCCAGGCATCGAGCATCGCCAGCCCCGCGCCGGCAGCGAGCGCCGTCACCCCGGCCGCGAGGCCCGGCACGATCAGGCGGAGATAGACGGCATCCAGCGCATCGACATCGGCCGAAAGCCGGAACAGCAGCTGCGCCGGGCGCGCCGTCAGCGCGGGCGCCATGCCCGGCACCGCATGGCCGCGGAACAGCCTTTCCCGCAGCCCGGCCAGCAGGGCGAGGGTCGCGTCATGCGACACCACGCGCTCGCCATAGCGCGCGGCGGTGCGCAGGATCGCCAGGAACCGGATGCCCGCACCGGGCATGAAGACGTCGAAGACGAGCGCCCCGGCCGGCACGAGTCCAGCCAGCGCCGTCGCGGTGATGAACCAGCCCGACAGGCCCAGCAGCCCCACCCCGGCGAGGACCGTCAACGCCGCCAGCGCCGCGCCGGCCGCCATGGCGCGCCGCCGCTCGGCCAGGAAGATCGCCAGCACGCGGCGCAGCGGGGTGAAGCGGGTCACGGCAGTACCACCACGCGGTCCATCCGCGCCGCCAGCACCGGGTCATGGGTGGCGAGAAGCAGGGTGCGTCCCACGGCGGCGGCCAGCAGCGCGGTCGTCACCTCCGCCGCCGTCGTGGCATCGAGATGCGCCGTCGGCTCATCGGCCAGGATCAGCGTCGCCACCGGCGCGACGATGGCGCGCGCCAGGCTCAGCCGCAGCGCCTCGCCACCGGAAAGCCCGGCGCCGTCCTCGCCGACCGGCCGCGTCATCGGCAGGCCGGGCAGCAGGCTGCGGCGCACAGCCTCGGCATCGAGCCCCGTGCGGCCGAGCAGGATGTTCGCCCGCAGGCTGCCCGCGAAGAGTGCCGGCATCTGGCCCAGCCAGGCGATGCGCGCACGGAGCCGCGCGGCACTGTCGGACGCCAGGCATTCGCCGCCGATGCGGATCTCGCCGGCTTCGGGCGAGGCGAGGCCGGCGAGCAGGGCAAGCAGCGTCGACTTGCCTGCCCCGGACGCGCCCAGCAGCGCGACGCGCTCGCCGGCCGCGACCTGAAGGGCGAAGCCGTCGAAGACCGGCCGTGCCGCACCGGGATGACGAAAGACAAGGCCGGTCACGGTCAGGTCGGGCGCCACGGCGGGCACCATAGCGGGGCTCGTTGCCAGCGCCTCCGGCAGCGCCAGCGCGGCCGGCGCGGCGAGGTCGCGCAGCGCGGCCTCCGCCGCCTCGCCTGAGGCGCGGTCGTGCCAGGCGGCGGCCAGATCGCGCAGTGGCTCGAAGAAGGCCGGGGCCAGTAGCAGCACGAAAAGGCCGGCGCCGAGGCCCATCGTCCCGCCCCAGGCCCCGAAGCCCAACGTGCCGAGCAGGTGGAAGCCAACATAGACCGCGACCATCGCCACGCCCAAGGAAGCGAAGAGCTCCAGTACCGCGGAGGAGAGGAAGGCGATGCGCAGCACCGCCATGCTGCGCGCGCGCAGGGATTCGGCCGCCGCGCGCAGCCGCCGCGCGGTGGCATCCACCGCGTCATAGGCGCGGATGGTCGGCAGGCCACGCAGCCGGTCGAGCAGCAGCGCGTTCATGCCGCCGATCTCGAGCATCTGAGCCTCGCTCGCCTCCTTCGCGCGCAGGCCGACCAGCGCCATGAAGAGCGGGATCAGCGGCGCCGCCACCAGCAGGATCAGGGCGCCGAGCCAAGATTGGGTGAACACGACGGCGAGGAGGATGGGCGGCACCAGCGTCGCGCGCAGCCGCGCCGCGCGGAAGCGCAGGAGGTAGGGCAGCACGGCCTCGGCCTGTTCGCACAGCGCCGCCGCGGCGGCGCCGGAGGGCGGCCGCCCCGCGTCGAGCGGGGACCGCGCGGCGAGATGCGCGACCGCATCGTGGCGCAGCGTGGCCAACCTCTCCCGCGCCGCGCGGAAAAGGCGGCGCGAGCCCCGCGCCTCCATCGCCGCGCGCAGCACGCCAAGGGCGACGATCCCCCCGGCCGGCCAGAATGCCGCCGAAGCCCCAGCCCCTTGGGCGATCCGATCGACCAGCCAGGCGATCAGCGCGGCCTGGGGGACCCAGAGCAAGGCTGCCGCCGCCTGGGTCAGCGCGCCGGGCGGCGCGGTCGGACGCCGCCGCGCGCCCTCGTGGCCGTCCACCGATGTCATGCCTGGTTCAGACACCGCTATTGGCTGTTCAGGCGCGAGCTAGTTTTCGCGGCGCGTCGCCGGCGATGCGGGCGCCGCCCGACACGCGGCAGAGGCCTTCCGGCACGGGCGGCATCCGGGCTTCCATCGGATCAGCCTTCCTTCTTGCCGCGCACCAGGCCGATGACCCGATCCTTGGTCTCGAGGATCTTCGTCACCCGCGCCCCGAGTGCCAGCAGGGCGGCCAGCCTTTCGCTCTCCAGCCGCTTCACGTCGTCGTACCAGGTGGTGAGCTGTTCGATCATGCCGTGCATCGCGGCCATGCGACCCTGGGCGTGGCGTTCCTCCTCGCTGCCCGGCGCCTGCATCAGCAACTCACGCAGCACGGAGAGGGTCGGATCGACCTCGCGCTTCTTTCGCTCCTCCGCGAGGGTGCGCAGGATCTGCCAGACATCGTCGGGCGTGGTGAAATGGTCCCGCCGGTCGCCCGGGATGTGCCGCAGCAGCACCAGCTCCCAGGCCTGCAATTCCCGCAGCCCCATCGAGACGTTGGAACGCGAGACGCCAAGCGCCTCCACGATGTCGTCGGCGCAGAGAGGCCGCGGCGAGACATAGAGCAACGCGTAGATCTGCCCGACGGTGCGGTTGATGCCCCAGCGGGAGCCCATCTCCCCGAAATGGAGCACGAAGGATTGGACCAGGGGCGGAAGGTTCATCTCAGGCAGTCATTTCAGGATTTTCTGAATAAAACGATAATTCCTGACGGAGATCAAGTCTGGACCCACGCCGGCGGACGGGGATGGGCAGCGCGGAAGGCGCATGGGGGGGGGGGGGGGGGGGGGGGGGGGGCGGCCCCCCCCCCCCCCCCCCCCCCCCCCCCCCTCTTCCCTTCGCGCGTATGCGGCGCCGCCCCCTTCGGTTCCACCGGGCGCCGTCGGCAAGGCGGTTGCGCGAAAACCGGCCGGATCAGCGCCGCCCGAACATCCGCTCCAGCGCCGCGGCATCGAGGCGCAGCACGGTGGGCCGCCCGTGGCTGCAAGTTGCCGCGCGGGGCGTGGCCTCCATCTGGCGCAGCAGCGCGTCCATCTCCGCGGGGTTGAGCCGGCGCCCGGCGCGCACGCTGCCGTGGCAGGCCAGCCGCGCGACCGCCGCATCCAGCCGGCGTTGCAGCGAGGCGGCCTCGCCGAGGTCGGCGAGTTCCTCCGCCAGGTCGCGCAGCAGCGGCGCCGGATCGGGGTTGCCGAGCAGCGCCGGAAGGGCACGGACCAGCACCGCGCCCGCGCCGAAGCCTTCAAGTTCCAATCCCAGGCGCGCCAGATCCTCGGCATGCGCGACCAGCCGCGCCGCATCGGCGGGGGGCAGGTCCACCACGGCGGGCATCAGCAATGGCTGGGCGCGCACGCCGCCCTCGACGAGCTGGGCGCTCAGCGCTTCATGCGTCAGGCGTTCATGGGCGGCGTGCTGGTCCACCAGCACCAGGGCACCATCGGCGGCCTCCGCGACGATGTAGGTGTCGAGGATCTGGGCGACCGCGCGACCAAGCGGATGATCCTCCGGCGCGCGTTCGAAGACCGGCAGCGGACGGGGCGGGCTGCGTGGCACCAGGCCCAGGTTGCGCTGCATCGGCGGCGGGACGGACAGTGGCGGGGCGAAGGCAACCGGCGCTTCCGCGAAGCCCGGCACCGGCGGTTCCGGCGGCGGTGGCGCCGGGCTGAAGGCCGGCATCGCGACCGCCGTGCCGGCACCCACCGCGAGCGCCCTGCGCAGGGCACTGATCACCGCGCCGCGGATCGCGTCGCCTTCCCGGAAGCGCAGCTCGGTCTTCATGGGATGGACGTTCACGTCCACGGTCTCGGGCGGGACGTCGAGGAACAGCGCGGCGGCGGGATGGCGGCCGACCTCGATGACGTCGCGATAGGCGACACGCAGGGCGACGCGCAGCAACGGGTCGCGCACCGGGCGGCGATTCACCACCAGATGCTGCCCCATGGTGGTCGGCCGCGTGTAGGAGGGCAGCGCCGCGAGCCCGCGCAGATCGAGCGTGGCGCCCACCGCCTCCACCGGCACCGCCGCGGCGGCGAAGTCGGGGCCGAGCACCTGGCGGATGCGCCCTTCCCAATCCGTGGCGGCGAGGTTCAGCGCCTCCCGCCCGTCATTCTCGACGCGGAAGGCGACCTGCGGCCAGGCCAGCGCCAAGCGGCGCACCGCGTCGATGGCATGGTCGGCCTCGGTGCGGGGGTGGCGGAGGAACTTCCGCCGCGCCGGTGTGGCGAAGAACAGGTCGCGGACCTCGACCCGCGTGCCCGGCGCACCCGAGGCCGGGGCGACCGCGGCGACCTGCCCGCCTTCGACCGCGATCCGATGGGCCGACCCGCCGGGCGGGCGGGAAGTGATGGACAGGCGCGCGACCGCGCCGATGGAGGGCAGCGCCTCCCCCCGGAAGCCAAGGGTGGCGATGCGGAACAGCGTCGCTTCCTCGGGCAGCTTGGAGGTGGCGTGGCGTTCGACGGCGAGGGCGAGGTCATCGCCGGTCATGCCGCATCCATCGTCCTCGACCAGGATGCGGTCCATGCCGCCGCCTTCGAGCACCACCGACACGCGCGACGCGCCGGCATCGAGGGCGTTCTCGACGATCTCCTTCACCGCGGCGGCCGGGCGTTCGACCACCTCGCCGGCCGCGATGCGGTTGGCGGTGGTCTCGGGCAGGCGGCGGATCAGGGGGCGGGGGGGCGACTCGGCCGCGGCGGCGGACATGTGACGACCATAACACGGGGGGCGAAGGCTTTCCTTCCGCCGCTTGCGCCGGCACGCCATGCTGCACGGTCACGGCAGTACGGGGCGGGCGCGGGGCGCCAGGCCGAGGGGTGGGGAACAGCGTGAACGAGGCGGACCGGCGGCCCATCGCGGCGCGCAACCTGGGGATGACGCAGCGGATCGCCGCCGCGCTGGTGGCGCGCGGGGCATCACCCAATGGCATTTCGATCGCGGGCATGGTCGCCGGGCTGGCGGCGGGGCTTGCCTTCGCCGCGATCGCCTGGTGGCCGGGCGGGGCGTGGCTGTTCTGGCTGCTCGGCGCGCTGCTGGTGCAGGCGCGGCTGATGGCCAATCTGCTCGACGGCATGGTGGCGATCGGGCGGGGCGTCGCCTCGCCGGTGGGCGAGCTGTTCAACGAAGTGCCGGATCGCGTGTCGGATACGGCGGTGCTGGTCGGGCTGGGGGTCGCGGCGGGGTGCCTGTCGCTCGGCATCACGGCGGCGCTGGCGGCGATGCTGACGGCCTATATCCGCACCACGGCGCGCGCAGCCGGCGCGCCGTCCGATTTCGGCGGGCCCATGGCCAAGCAGCACCGCATGGCGCTCGCGACGGGCCTCGCCCTCTGGTGCGCGGTGGTGCCGGGCGAGATCGGTGGCGTCTGGGCGGTGCGCGCGGTGCTGGCGGTCATCACCATCGGGTCGCTGCTGACCGCCTGGCTGCGGCTGTCGCGCGCGGCCGCCGCGCTGAGGGCCAGGGCATGATGCGGCTCGGCGCCTTCGACCATCCTGTCACCGTCGCGATCGTCGCGGCGGCGGCGGGGGTGATCGCGATCGCCTTCGCAGTGATCGGCGCGATGACCGTCGCGGGCCGCGGCACGCCGGAATTGCGGCGCGAGCTCTGGCTGCGCACCGGGTCCTGGTGCCTGCTGCTGCCGCTGATGATGGGACCGGTGCTGCTCGGGCGCGAATGGGTGATCGGGGCGGTGACGCTGCTCGGACTCGCCTGCCTGCGGGAATTCGACCGCGCCACCGGGCTGTTCCGCCAACCGCTGATCACCGGCATCGTCGTGCTCGGCATTCTCTTCGCGAATTTCGCCGCGCTCGACCATTGGTACGGGTTCTTCGTGGCGCTGTGGCCGCTGACCGTCGGCGTGATCGTCATCGGCACCATCCCGCAGGACCGACCCGCCGGCTATGTGCAGCGCACGGCGCTCGGCATCTTCGCCTACATGCTGTTCGGGGCGGGGCTCGCGCATCTGTCCTACATGGCGAATGAGCCGGGATACCGGCCGATCCTGCTGATGCTGCTGACCACCGTCGCGCTGTCCGACGTCGCGGCCTTCACCGTCGGCAAGCTGGTCGGCGGGCCGAAGCTGGTGCCGGCGACCAGCCCGAACAAGTCGATCTCGGGGGCGCTGGGGGCGCTGGTCGTGACGACGCTGCTCGTTGCGGCGCTCTCGGCGCTGATCTTCCGCGGCACGCCCATGGCGCAGCCGCACTGGCTGCTGATCTTCGGCGTCATCGTCGGCGTCGGCGCGCAGGCGGGGGATCTCATGCTGTCCTCGATCAAGCGCGACATCGGCATCAAGGACATGGGGACCATCCTGCCCGGCCATGGCGGGGTGCTGGACCGCTTCAACTCGCTGCTGCTGGTCGCGCCCGCGGCTTTCCACTTCATCGGCTACTTCGTCGGCTTCGGGCTCGACCAGCCGACGCGGCTCATCACGGGGGGCTGATGGAGTTCAATCTTCGCCCCGCGCGCGACCATGGGCTGGCGCCGGAGGACCGGCTGCGCTCGCTCTCCCGCGAGCGCGGCCTGGGCAGCCTGGTCCTGGGCCGCGCCTGGCGGGCAGGGCTGCGGACCTATCTGGCGCTGATGCATCGGCTGGAGGTGACGGGGCGCGAGAACCTGCCGGAACCGCCCTTCGTGATGATCGCCAACCATTGCAGTCATCTCGACGCGCTGACGCTGTCTGCCGTGCTGCGCGGGGAGGCAGCCCGGCGCGCCCATGCATTGGCGGCAGGGGACACTTTCTTCACCTCGACACTGTCCTCGGCCTTCGCGGCCTATGCGGTGAATGCGTTGCCGGTCTGGCGGAAGCGGACGCGGTCGGGGGAACTCGCCACGCTGCGGGAGAGGCTGCTCGAGGACCGGCTGGTCTACATCCTGTTCCCGGAAGGCACGCGCGCGCGGGATGGGGCAATGGCCGCGTTCCAGCCGGGGATCGGCGTGCTGGTGGCGGGAACGCCGGTGCCGGTGGTGCCTTGCTGGCTCGATGGCTGCCACGCGGCCTGGCCAGCGCATCGGCGCTGGCCGCGGCCTTCCCGCGTGCGGCTGTCGATCGGCGCGCCGATCCACTGCGACGATGTACCGGCAGGCCGCGCGGGGTGGGAGGAAACGGCGCAGCGCTGCGAGGCGGCGGTGCGCGCGTTGATGCGATGAATGGCGTCCCGGGGCGAGGCCCTGTCGGCGGGAACATGTCGGCGCTGATGGAAATCGAAGAGCGGCTTTGGCCCTGTCCACCAAAGGCCGAAAAACCTTCCTGACTGGTTTCAGCCGGAGGGGCGCTGCCCCTACATCCGCCAGGCCACAGTGTGGCCTGGGCCGCCGGAACTGGGTGGCGGGCGCGAGGACCGTGCCGAACCCTCGCAGCGTGCTTCGGGCGCAGAGGCGGATCTCGGCACCATTCTGCCCGCGGTGCACAGCGCCAAGGGGACGCTTGCCAAAGCCTTCCCGATGACTGGCCTGGTTACGCTGATGACGATCGAAGGAGGGCTCTGCCCTCCTCCGAGCCTCCACCCGCCAGGATGCTGGGCATCCTGGACCGCAGTCTTCTGGTGCTGGGCGCTGCAGCCGGTGTTCCTCCCCGATAAGCGCGCTTCGGGCGCAAGGGCGGGTTACGGCACCAATCCTGTCAGTGGCGCCCGGCACCAAGTGGAGGTTTGCAAAGGCCTTTCGGCCTTTGCCGGGGTGGTTTGGAGGGGCAACGCCCCTCCAATTCCACAGCGGGCGTCACCGGGTCATCAAGGATAACACCGCCTTTGACAGCGAGGGCCAACGCTGTTCCCCGTTTATGCCGCCCTGTCCCACACCGGCGCCAACCCCTCCGGGCTCACGATCCTTCCATCGGGCCGCGCGAGCGCGTGAATCGCAGCCATCTCGTCCTTGCCGAGCACGATGTCGAAGATCGCGGCGTTCTCCGCCGCGCGGGTCTCGCTGACGGTCTTCGACAGCGCGACGACGCCATCCTGCTGCACCAGCCAGCGCAGCACGATCTGCGCCACGCTGCGCCCATGTGCCGCCGCGATGTCCCGCAGCACCGGATCGGCCAGCACTTTCCCATCCGCCATGGCGAAATACCCCGTGACCGCCATGCCAGCGGCCCGCGCCGCCGCCAGCACGGGTGCCTGGTCGATATAGGGGTGGTACTCGACCTGGTTGGTGACGAGCGGCGTGGCGGACAACGCCTGCGCCTCGGCCATCAGCGCGGTGGTGAAGTTCGACACGCCGATGTGGCGTGTCCGGCCCGCCGCGCGCACCGCGTTCAGCGCCGCGACCTGTTCAGCCAGCGGCACCGCTTCATTCGGCCAGTGCAGCAGCAGCAGGTCCACATGGTCCGTCTTCAGCCGCGCGAGGCTTTCATCCACCGAGCGGATGAAGGCGTCGCGGCGATAATTCTCGACCCAGACCTTGGTGGTGAGGAACACATCGCCGCGCGCGATGCCGGATGCCGCGATGCCATCGCCCACCGCGTCCTCGTTGCCATAGATCTGCGCCGTGTCGATGTGGCGATAGCCCTGGTTCAGCACGGCGGCGACCATGCGCCGCGTATCCGCGCCGTTCATGCGGAAGGTGCCGAAGCCGAGCGCCGGGATCCGGGCGCCATGGGCGGTGACGTGATGCATCGCGACTCTCCTGAGGCTGATGCCCCGGCAGGTGGCGCCGTTCCCCTTGTGCGTTTAGCGGCGGCGCACGACAAGCATCTGTGAACCCAGGTCAAAGGTGCCCCGATGGACAACCGCGCCGGCGAGATGGAAGCCTTCGCCACCGCCATCGCGACGGGCAGTTTCTCGGCCGCGGCACGACGGCTCGGCCTGTCGCCTTCGGCCGTCAGCAAGATCGTCAGCCGCATCGAGGATCGGCTCGGCACGCGGCTGCTGATGCGCTCCACCCGCGCCCTGACGCTGACCGCGGAAGGGGAAGTGTACCTGGCCCGCGCGACGCGCATCCTCGCCGAGATCGAGGAGACGGAGCGTGTCGTCGCCGGCACGCGCGGGGAACCGCAGGGACGGCTGCGCGTGAGCGTGTCGGTCGGCTTCGGCGTGATGCATGTGGTCCCGCTGGTGCCGCGCTTCCTGGCGCGCTTCCCGCGCGTGGAGCTCGACCTGTCGTTGACCGACGACGTGATCGACCTGTTCGACGAGCGCACCGATATCGGCATTCGCGCCGGGCCGCTACGTGATTCCAGCCTCAAGGCGCGCAAGGTGGTGCAGACGCGGCGGGTCATCGTCGCCTCGCCTGGCTATCTCGAACGCCATGGCACGCCCAGGGTGCCGCGGGATCTCGCGGCGCATAACTGCCTGCGCTTCAATTTCCGCAGCAACGAGGAATGGCCCTTCCGTGATCCGGGGACCGGCGACGCCCTGCGCATCCCGATTTCCGGCAACGTCTTCGCCAACAACGGCCCCACGCTGCGGCGCCTGGCCATCGAGGGGGTGGGGCTTGCGCGGCTCGGCCAATTCCATGTGCAGCGGGACATCGAGGCCGGCCGCCTCGTCACGGTGCTGGACGAGCACAACGCCGAAGACATCGAGCTGATCCACGCCGTCTTCGTCGGCCATGACCACCTGGCGGCGCGCATCCGCGCCTTCATTGATTTCCTGGTCGAGGCGCTGGGCGGCCCAACCGCCGAGGGCTGAAGGCGGGACTTTGCCCCAGCCATTGCGGGGGTGCCGCGCTGACCGTGGGCTGACCGTCTCGCGCGACGGAAACGGAGAGGGCGTCCGCCCCCAACTCCGACAGCGACGATGTCGGACTCATCGGATAGGGCCATCCCGGCGCCGCGTGCCCACGACGCCGCGCCGGTGACAATCAGCGCCGCAGCGTTTCCATGAAGCGCTGGTGCTGGAGGTCGTTCTGGCGCTGCTGTTGCTGATATTGCTGCTGTTGCTGCTGGAACATCATCTGCTGCTGCTGCATGCGCTGCTGATGGTCCCAGGCCTGCTGCTGGGGGGAATAGGGCTGCGTGGCCTGCGGCATGCCACCCCCGAAATTCTGCTGCCAGACGGCCATCACCTGCTGCGCGCCCATCTGGAACATCTGGCAGGCCTGGGGATTGCCCTGCTGGCAGGCGAACTGCGCCTGGGTCAACTCGTTCCCCGCCTGCTGAAGCTGCGGCACCAGGGCGCAGGCCTGCTGGTTGCCCATCTGGCACTGCATCCCCGCCGCCTGGATGAGCTGCATCAGCGGCGCGGCGACCTGCGGGTCGAGCTGCTGCGCCGCCACCGGCCGCGCCATCAGCGCGAGAAACCCCATCGCCAGTATCCCCCCCGTCCGCTTCACGGCCTGTCTCCTTGTCCCGACCCAGGCATCCTAGGGTCGGGCAGAAGCGTCCGCAGCAGAAACGTTTCGCAGCGCGCCCGCGATCAGCTCAGCATCTGGCCGCCATCGACCACGATGGTCTGGCCGGTCACCCAGCGCGCGAGCGGCGAGGCGAGGAACATCGCCACATCGGCGACTTCCTCCGGCTCACCCAGCCGGCCGAACGGGATCCCGGCCAGGATGCGGTTGTAGAGCGCCGGATCGTCGGTCTTGCGCTTCTCCCACGACCCGCCGGGGAACTCGATCGACCCCGGCGCGATGGAATTCACCCGGATGCCGTCCTTGGCATACATCGCGGCCTGCGACGCCGTGTAGTTGATCACCAGCGCCTTCACCGCCGCATAGGCCGGGGACCGTGTGGATGGCGCGAGGCCCGAGATCGAGGTCGTGTTCACGATGCAGCCGCGCGAGGCCTTCAGATGCGCCAGCGCGGCGTTGGACGCCCGCACCGTCGCCATCACGTCGATGTCGAGGCCGCGCTTCCACGCTTCCTCGGTATCCGGCGCCCCGAAGCCCGAGGCGTTGTTCACCAGCACGTCGACGCCGCCGAGCGCCGCAGCGGCTTCCGTCACCCAGGCCGCGATCTGCGCAGCATCGGCAAGGTCGGTCGGCTTCACATGGACGACGCCCTGTTCCTGGAGCGCCGCGAGGTCCGCCGCGCCGCGCGCGCAGGCGGACACCTTCGCACCGGCACCTGCGAAACCGAGCGCCATGGCCCGCCCGATCCCGCGGCTGCCGCCCGCCACCAGCACCCGCTTGCCCGTGAAGTCGAAGCTCATTCCGTTCTCCTGCCAGTCCGAGGCGGCCGCATCCTGGCCCGCCGCGCATCGGCCGGCCAGAGCCCGGCGGTTGCCCGACCGGACGATTACCGGCATCAAGCGATCCGGGGGCACGGCAATGGGAGCTCGGAACGCGTGGTCCAGGCGCTGTTTCTTCACCAGAATTTCCCGGGACAGTACCGGCACCTCGCGCCGCTCATCGCCCGGCGGAAGGGCGCGCGCGTCATCGGCCTCGGCGAACGCGCCAACCAGTCGCCGCCCGGGCCGACCCATCTGCGCTATCCCGCCCCCGAAGGCGCGGGGGAGAAGACGCATCGCTATCTGCGCCCGGTCGAGGCCGCGGTGCGCCGCGGCCAGGCCGTCGCCCGCGCGCTGACCGGGCTGAAGCAGAAGGGCTTCGTGCCCGACATCGTCTGCTGCCATCCGGGCTGGGGCGAGGGCCTCTACCTGCGCGATGTCTTCCCCGATGCGAAGCTGCTCCAGTACTGCGAGTTCTACTACCAGCCCACCGGCGGCGATGTCGGTTTCGACCCGTCGCAGGAGGTGACGCTGGACGAGATGGCGCGCATCCGCACGCTGAACATGACGCAGCTCCAATCGCTCGAGGCGACGGATTGGGGCGTCTCTCCCACGCTGTGGCAGCGCAGCCGCTACCCGGCCTTCATCCGCGCGAAGACCTCGGTGGTGCATGAAGGGGTGGATGCGAATTTCGCGACACCCAACGGGCCGGCCAACGTCAAGCTGCCCGACGGCTTCATGGCGTCGAAGGAGGAGGAGGTCATCACCTTCGTCTCCCGCAACCTCGAACCCTATCGCGGCTTCGACATCTTCATGCGCGCGCTGCCGGAGATCCTCGCCCGCCGCCCCAAGGCCCATGCGGTCATCGTCGGCGGCGAGGAACGCGGCTATGGCCGCCTGCCCGCCGACGGCAAGACCTGGAAGCAGGTGATGCTGGAGGAAGTGGGCGGCAAGCTCGACATGCCGCGCGTCCACTTCACCGGCCGCATCCCGCATGAAGGTCTGGTCGCGCTGTTCCGCCTGAGCCGCGCGCATGTCTACTACACCTACCCCTTCGTGCTGTCCTGGTCACTGGTCGAGGCGATGGGCTGCGAGGCGCTGGTCATCGGTTCCGACACGCCGCCGCTCGCCGAGGTGATGGAGCATGAGAAGAACGGCATCCTGCTGCCCTTCTTCGACCATGCGCGCCTGGCGGACGCGGTGGTGGACGCGCTCGCGAACCCCGACCGCTACCAGCCGCTGCGCAAGGCCGCGCGGCGCACCATGCTGGAACGCTTCGACCTCCATGCCCTCTGCCTGCCCCGGCAGGTGAAGCTGTTCGATGCCGTGCTGGAAGGCCGTCCCGGCACCGACGCCATTCCCGCACCCGAGACCATGTCATGACCTTCGTCCCCCTCGCCGAGATCAGCCGCGGCGGCATCCTTGAAAGCGTCCATCAGGGCATCGCCGTGGTGGCGGATGCCGACGGGCGCATCCTGCAATCCTGGGGCGATCCGTCCTTCGTCACCTTCCCGCGCTCCTCGCTGAAGCCCTTCCAGGCGATTCCGCTGGTCGAAAGCGGCGCCGCCGATGCCGCCGGGCTGACGCAGGAACACATCGCCCTCGCTTGCGCGTCGCATTCGGCCGAGGACTTCCAGGTCGCGCTGGTGCGCGGCTGGCTCGAACGCCTCGGGCTGGCGGAAACCGCGCTGGTCTGCGGGCCGGACATGCCGCGCAGCCAGGCCGACCAGGCGGCGATCTGGCGCAGCGGCGGCGATCGCTCGCGCGTCTATCACAACTGCTCCGGCAAGCATTGCGGCTTCCTGACGCTGACGAAGCACCTTGGCGCGCCCATCGGGTCGTACAACGACGTGGCGCACCCGGCGCAGAAGCTGTTCCTCGAGGCGTTCTCGGAATTGATCGGCGAGGACGCGGCGACGCTGCCGCGCGGGGTGGATGGCTGCGGGCTGCCGGCGTTCGCCCTGCCCATGGCGACGATGGCGAAGGGCGCGGCACGCTGGGCCGCGGCGAAGGTCGCCAGCGAGGCACGCCGCACCGCCATCCTCCGGCTGCAGGACGCGATCCGTGCCTTCCCGGATCACCTGTCGGGCCGTGGTTCCTCCACCGGCCAGATCGTGCGCGCGACCCAGGGCCGCGTGCTGCTGAAGAGCGGCGCGGAAGGCTATGTGGTGGGCTTCGTGCCGGATCAGGGGCTCGGCATCACCGTGAAGCTGGCGGACGGAACGTCACGGGCGAAGATGGGCGTGTTCGCGGCGATCCTCGGCCGGCTGGGGCTGGTCGAGGCGGCGGAAAGCCTCGCGGCGGCGGTCGAGGGCGAGATCCGGGACAGCAACGGGAACGTGGTCGGCGCGGTGAAGGCGACGCTGCCGGCATAAGGTGGGGGGTTACGCCGCATATGCGTGGCGTTTGATGGAGAGGGGCTCTGCCCCTCTCCAAACCTCACCCCGCCAAAGGCCGAAGGGCCTTTGGAAACCTCGATCTGGTGCGGGGCACGACCGCCTGAACGGCACGGCGAGGGTCACGTCGGGCACGGGATTGGGGAAATCCGGGCATTGGGCACGGTGAGGTCGTCGAAGACGTAAGCTGACCGCTTTGCCCAACGCCAAGTGGCGGTTTGCAAAGGCCCTTCGGCCTTTGCTGGGATGGGGTCCGGGGAGGGGCAACGCCCATCCCCGGCCTACCGCATCGTCGCGCGCCTGGAGCACGCACCCCTCTCCGCGCATCACCACGTCAAGTGGCGCCAAGCCAAGGCGCCCAGCGGCTTTCAGGCCCCCGGCGAGGTCGGCGAGGCCACTCCCGGCTCCATCGCCCCGCCCCTCCAGCTTGTTTTTGCACCCGCGAAGGGCCATACTGCGCTCATCGCGCGGTGATGCCGCGTGCCACGCGCCGCCCGGCCGCGTGATCGGTCCCCGCGTTGCGGTGTGGGCCCGGGTCGGGAAGCAGGCGCGCCACCCACGGACAGTCCCAATCCCGCGGGGCTTTCTCACCGCAGCGACGCGCGGAGCGAGACAGCCTTGCGCGCGTGACAGGACGTATCAGTGACCAACACCTTCGAGGCGCTTGGCCTCGACACCCGTATCCTCCAGGCCCTGGCCGAGGAAGGCTATTCCGCTCCCACCCCCATTCAGGCCCAGTCCATTCCCATCGTGATGGAAGGGCGCGACCTGCTCGGCATCGCGCAGACCGGCACGGGCAAGACGGCGGCCTTCAGCCTGCCCATCCTGCATCGCCTGGCCGCCACGCCCGGCCGCCCGCCGCGCGGCGGCTGCCGCGTGCTGGTGCTGTCGCCGACGCGCGAGCTCGCCTCGCAGATCGCCGACAGCGTCAAGGCTTATGGCCGGCATCTCGGGCTGTCGGTCGCCGTGATCTTCGGCGGCGTCGGCTTTGGCCCGCAGCGTGCGGCGCTGGCGCGCGGCGTGGACATCCTCGTCGCCACGCCGGGCCGGTTGCAGGACCTGCTCGACCAGGGCGCGGGGCGGCTCGACCACGTTTCCACGCTGGTGCTCGATGAAGCGGACCAGATGCTCGACAAGGGCTTCCTGCCCGCCATCCGCCGCCTGCTGAAGGCGATCCCGGCGAAGCGCCAGACGCTGTTCTTCAGCGCCACCATGCCGGCCGAGATCAACAAGCTCGCCGCCGAGATGCTCACCGATCCCGAGCGTGTCGCCGTCGCCCCCGTTTCGACCACGGCGGAAAAGGTCGCGCAGCGCGTCATTCACCTGGCCGCGGCCGGCAAGCGCCGCGTGCTGGCGGAACTGCTGAAGGGCGAAGGCATCGGCCGGACGCTGGTGTTCAGCCGCACGAAGCACGGTGCGGATCGCATCGTGAAGCAGCTCGACCAGGACGGCATCAAGGCCAACGCCATCCACGGCAACAAGGCGCAAGGCGCGCGTGAACGCGCGCTGGCCGCCTTCCGCGACGGCTCCGCGCCGGTGCTGGTGGCGACCGATATCGCCGCGCGCGGCATCGACGTGGACGGCGTGACGCACGTCATCCAGTTCGACCTGCCGGAGGTGCCCGAGACCTACGTGCACCGCATCGGCCGCACCGCGCGCGCCGGCGCGTCGGGCGAAGCGATCGCGCTCTGCTCGCATGACGACCGCGACAAGCTGCGCGCGATCGAGAAGCTGATCCGCATCCAGATCCCGAGCGAGAAGCGCGAGGTCTCCGCCGAGGAAATGGCGGCGCAGCGCGAGGCGCCGCGTCCGCCGCGCCAGGGCCAGCCACCGCGCGGACAGCACAAGCCCGCGCGCCAACCGCAGCATCGCCCGCCCGGCCAGGGCGGGAAAAGCAGCTGTGCGGCGAAGCCGACGCCCGCGGCGAGCGGCGGCGAGCAGGCCCGGCGCCGCCCGGCCGGTGACGAGCCGCGTCGCGACCGGAACTGGCGCGATGGCGATTTCCGCGACGGGACGCCGGCGCCGGCGTTCCTGCGGCGGGGTCGGTAAGGCGTATTGGAGAGGGGCTGAGAGGGGGGGGGGGGGGGGGGGCCCCCCCCCGCCCCCCCCCCCCCCCCCCCGGCCGCGGCGCCCGCGCGGGGGGGGGGGGGCGGCCCACCCCCCCCCCCCCCAACCA